>CBIHPZ010000262.1:0-5845 GCA_966211865.1 uncultured Aquabacterium sp. | reverse complement strand
CCAACATCGCGCAGGACATGGTGAAGGTGGAGCTGCAGGACAGCAACTCCAGCGCGCTGATCACCGTGCCCGAGCAGACCGGCTTCAAGTACGTGGTGATGCCGATGCGGATCTGACCCCGGCGCGGCTGCCGGCTGCGGCAGGAGCGGTGGCGGGCCTGGCGCCCGCTTCAGCGTTTTTTGGGGCCCCACATGGCGGGCCCGAGGTTCAAGAGAGTTTCCGATGACCGATCCGAACAAGTCCCCCGACGCCGACAACGGTGTCACGCAGCGCGCCATTCCGGGCCCGGAAGGCCAGGCCGCGTCGACCGGTCCGGAGGCCTCGGCGGCGTACGGCGAGGGCAGCATCCAGATCCTGGAAGGCCTGGAAGCGGTGCGCAAGCGCCCGGGCATGTACATCGGCGACACGTCCGACGGCACCGGCCTGCACCACCTGGTGTTCGAGGTGGTGGACAACTCCATCGACGAGGCCCTGGCCGGGCACTGTGACGACATCATCGTCACGATCCATTCGGACAACTCGATCTCCGTCATCGACAACGGCCGCGGCATTCCCACCGGCGTGAAGATGGACGACAAGCACGAGCCCAAGCGCTCGGCCGCCGAGATCGCGCTGACCGAGCTGCACGCCGGCGGCAAGTTCAACCAGAACAGCTACAAGGTCTCGGGCGGCCTGCACGGCGTGGGCGTGTCCTGCGTCAACGCGCTGAGCAAGTGGCTGCGCCTGACGGTGCGCCGCGAGGGCAAGGTGCATGCGCTGGAGTTCGCGCGCGGCGTCGTGCAGGACCGGGTGATCGAGGTGCGCGACGGCGCCGAGACCAGCCCGATGAAGATCACCGGCGACACCGAGAAGCGCGGCACCGAGGTGCACTTCCTGCCCGACGACACGATCTTCAGCCTGGTCGACTTCCACTACGACGTGCTGGCCAAGCGGCTGCGCGAGCTTTCGTTCCTGAACAACGGCGTCAAGATCCGCCTGGTCGACGAACGCAACGCGAAGGAGGACAACTTCGCCTTTGCCGGCGGCGTGAAGGGCTTCGTCGAGTTCATCAACCAGGGCAAGAAGGTCCTGCACCCGAACATCTTCCACGCCATCGGCGACAAGGTGAGCGAGCAGGGCACCAACGTCGGCGTTGAAGTGGCGATGCAGTGGAACGACGGCTACAACGAGTCGGTGCTCTGCTTCACCAACAACATCCCGCAGCGCGACGGCGGCACCCACCTCACCGGCCTGCGTGCGGCGATGACGCGCGTCATCAACAAGTACATCGAGGACAACGAGCTGGCGAAGAAGGCCAAGGTCGAGGTCTCGGGCGACGACATGCGCGAAGGCCTGGCCTGCATCGTCAGCGTCAAGGTGCCGGAGCCGAAGTTCTCGAGCCAGACCAAGGACAAGCTCGTATCGTCCGAAGTACGCGGCCCGGTGGAGGAGATCGTCAGCAAGCTGCTGACGGACTGGCTGCTCGAGAACCCGGTCGACGCGAAGATCATCTGCGGCAAGATCGTCGAGGCTGCGCGTGCCCGGGAGGCGGCTCGCAAGGCGCGCGAGATGACGCGGCGCAAGGGCGTGCTGGACGGCATGGGCCTGCCCGGCAAGCTGGCCGACTGCCAGGAGAAGGACCCGTCGCTGTGCGAGATCTACATCGTCGAGGGCGACTCCGCCGGCGGCAGCGCCAAGCAGGGCCGTGACCGCAAGTTCCAGGCGATCCTGCCGCTGCGCGGCAAGATCCTGAACGTGGAGAAGGCGCGCTACGAGAAGCTCCTGTCCAGCGACGCGATCCTGACCTTGATCACGGCGCTCGGCACCGGCATCGGCACCGAAGACTTCAACGCCGACAAGCTGCGCTACCACCGCATCATCATCATGACCGACGCGGACGTGGACGGCGCCCACATCCGCACGCTGCTGCTGACCTTCTTCTACCGGCAGATGCCGGTGCTGGTGGAGCGCGGCCACATCTACATCGCGCAGCCCCCGCTCTACAAGGTGAAGGTGGGCAAGCATGAGCAGTACCTGAAGGACGGGCTCGAACTCGACTCCTTCCTGCTGAAGGTGGCGCTCGACGGCGCCAGCGTGCTACCCGATGGCGTGAGCGGCAGCCGCTCCGCGCTGACCGGCAGCGTGCTGGAGGAACTGGCGCGCAAGTACGTGCTGGCGAACCACGTGGTGGAGCGCCTGTCGAACTGGATGGACCTGGAAGCCCTGCGCGCCATCGCCAACGGCCTGACCTTGGACCTGGACAGCGCGCCGCAGGCCGAAGCCAGCGCCGTCGCGCTGCAGGCCGCGCTGCATGACGCGCAAGTGGAAGCCGTGTTCGACGAGCGCACGGACAAGCACCTGCTGCGCATCGGCCGCCGCCACCACGGCAACATGAAGGCCAGCGTCATCACGCAGGACTTCGTGCACGGTGCCGATTACGCGGCGCTGCGCGAGGCCGGCGTCACCTTCAAGGACCTGCTGGGTGCGGAAGCGGTGGTGCGCCGCGGCGAAGGCGAGCGCATGAAGGAGCAAAAGGCCGGCGACTTCCGCGCCGCGATGGCCTGGCTGATGGCGCAGGCCGAAAGCGCCGTCGGCCGCCAGCGCTACAAGGGCCTGGGCGAGATGAACCCCGAGCAGCTGTGGGAGACCACGATGGACCCGACCGTGCGCCGGCTGCTGAAGGTGCAGATCGAGGACGCGATCGAGGCCGACCGCGTGTTCACGATGCTGATGGGCGACGAGGTGGAGCCGCGGCGCGACTTCATCGAAAGCAACGCGCTGCGCGCGGCCAACATCGACGTCTAAGCACGCCGGCCGCGCTGCCGGCCCGTGCGCCGCTCGTCAGCAGGGCGGCCGGAAGCACCTGCCCTGGGCCGCGCTCGACGCGATCGCGTCAGTGGCGGGTCTCGTCCCAGGTGCCGAACGTGAGCTTGATGGTGGCCGGGTTCTGGTTCGCGGCCGGTCGTGCTGCGGCGGCCGGCGCACCCAGGTCCAGGTCGAGCGGTGCTGCCGCGGCCGTCACGGCTTTCGCGGGCGCGGGCGACGGCGCGGGCTTCATCAGCGTGTGGCCATCCCGCGCCGGGGGCTGGTTCTTCAGCGCCTGCAGGGTGAAGCGCAGCATGCGGGCATGGGCCGCGTCGCCTTCGCCTTCCATCAGGTCGGCCAGTGCCAGCGCCTGCGCCTCCAGCAATTGCCGGTCACCGACCCAGCCGGCGCGCAGCAGGTGGATGAACTGGGTGAAGTGCTTCATGACGCGCGGTCAGCCGGATCGGCCTGGGAACCAGAGTCGTATCAGGCTGTAAGTTTGAACCGTCCCACGCGCTCCGGCGCTCCCCCGAGTGGGTGGAGCGTCGTGTCATTTTTCGCATTTCAGTGCTTCACGTCCTCCCAGCCCAGGCCGAAGCGCTGCAGGTACTTGCGCAGGCGGTCGGCGTCGTTGACGACGCTGCGGCGGGTGCGCGAGACGTCGAACAGCCGGCGGCCGGCCTCCGAGAGGCTCCGGGCCTGCCGGCATTCCTGCAGCACCGCGGTCAGCTGCAGGCGGTCGAAGCGGTCGAGACCGGCGGCGACGTCGGGTGGCAGCAGCCGGTCCAGGTCGATGGTGTCGCTGGCGCCGCCGGGCATCTGGCCGGCGATCAGGGCGGACGGGCCCGGCCGGCGCCAGGACCAGCGCAGGCGTTCGATCTCGGCATCCACCAGCGCCTCGGTGATGCGGCCGCCTTCGGCCAAGGTGGCCAGGCGGGTGACGCTGGCGGCCAGGTCGCGGAAGTTGCCGCTCCACAGCGCCTCGGCCGATTGCGCGAAGCGCAGGTAGCGGGCGCGCGCCTCGGCGTTGAAGCGCGCGGCGCGGCCGCTTTCTTCGGCCGTTAGAGACAGCAGGTGGTCGACGTTGGGCTCGATGTCCTCGTTGCGCTGCTGCAGGCCGGGCAGCTCGTAGGTCCACAGGTTGATGCGGGCCAGCAGGTCGTCGCGGAAGCGGCCGGCGGCCACCTCGGCGCGCAGGTCGCGGTTGGTGCCGGCGACGAGCTGGAAGTCGCTCTCCACCTCGCGGTCGGCACCCACCGGGAAGAAGCGCTTTTCCTCGATGGCCTTCAGCAGCATCGCCTGTTCGTCCAGGCCCAGTTCGCCGATCTCGTCGAGGAACAGCAGGCCCTTGTCGGCGCTGCGCAGCAGGCCCGCGCGGTCGGCCATCGCGCCGGTGAACGAGCCCTTGCGGTGGCCGAACAGCGCCGACGCCGCACCGTCGCCGCGCAGCGTCGCGCAGTTCACCTCCACGAAGGGGCCGGCGAGCTGGTGGCGCGTCTTCTTCAGCTCGTACATGCGGCGCGCGAGAAAGGACTTGCCGGCGCCGGTGGGGCCCACCAGCAGCACGGGGGCGCGGGAGCGCACCGCCACGCGTTCCACTTCCTCGATCAACGCATTGAAGCGCGGGCTGCGGGTGGCGATGCCGCTCTTCAGGAACGCGACGGCATCGCGCTGCGCACGGTGGAAGCGCTGCGCCAGGTGGTCGTAGCGCGAGAGGTCCAGGTCGATCAGCGCCAGGCTGCCGGGGTTGCCGGCGCGCTGCTGCTTGGGCGGCGCGGTCTGCAGCAGCACGCCGGGGATGAAGCGCGCCTCGACCATCAGGAACAGGCAGATTTGCGCGACGTGCGTGCCGGTGGTGATGTGGGCCCAGTACTGCTCGCGGGCGGGGTCGAAAGGGTAGTCGCGCGACCAGTCGTAAAGCGCGGCGTAGACCTCGCCAAAGTCCCACGGGTCGGCGAGGTCGAGCACGACGATGTTGACCTGGGTCTCGGGCGAGACGCTGGCGATGTCGTCGTGCACCAGCTGGGCCAGCGCCTGGTGCTGTGGCGTGACCAGCAGCTCCAGCCGGCTGATGAGCTGGTCAGGGTGCTGGGTGAGCGAAACGGTGGGGCGCCACTTCTCCCAGCGGCCGGCGCCGCGGCCGCCATCGAGCTGGGTACCGAGAAAACCGATCACGACCGTGGCACTGGGCATGCGCTCTTCTGCTAGTGAACTAGCCAGCATTCTATGAACCGAGGCATGCCACTCACCCGGTGAGCGCCGCGTGGCCGACGAAAATCGTTGTGCGACAAGCACTTGCGCCTGTCTTGGGGCTTGGGCCCGCGCCTGGCACGCCCGTTGCGATGAAGATGGCACAAGACAACCAAGACGAGAATGACGATGGTCAGCCCCACCCTCTTCCCCACGCAGCGCGGCACCAAGCAGCCCGCCGCGACCGCGGTGAACCGCTCGGGTTCCGGCGCCTACGCGCTGAGCCCGCGCCATCAGCTGGCGCAGCTGGCGGCCACCGGCGCTCTGGGCTCGACCTTCTACGCCTCGGCCGAATCGCAGCTGGACCAGGTGCTGGCGCTGGCTCAATCGCTGGACCCGGCCTTCGTTGCGAAGACGGCGATCTACGCCCGCCAGCGCGGCCACATGAAGGACATGCCGGCGCTGCTGGCGGCGGTGCTGGCGCAACGTGACGTGGCGCTGCTGCAGGTGGCGTTCGGCCGCGTGGTCGACAACGGCAAGATGCTGCGCAACTGGATCCAGGTGCTGCGCAGTGGCGCGGTGGGCCGCAAGTCGCTGGGTTCGCGGCCGAAGAAGCTGGTGCAGCAGTGGCTGCTCGCCGCCACGGAACAGCAGCTGTTGCAGGCCGCGATCGGGAATGCGCCGTCGCTCGCCGACGTGCTGAAGATGGTTCACCCGAAGGCGCCGGAGGCCTGGCGCGCTGCGTGGTTCGGCTGGCTGATCGGCCGTCCGTTCGACGCGGCCGCGCTGCCGCCGCTGACGCAGGCGTTCGAGCAGTTCAAGCGTGCGCTGGCCCAAGGCCATGCGCAGGCTGAGGTGCCCGACGTGCCGT
>CBIHPZ010000261.1:0-5866 GCA_966211865.1 uncultured Aquabacterium sp. | reverse complement strand
AGCCCGCCCACCAGCGGCACGCCCACGAACAGGAACATGCCCAGCGCGCCCCAGTCGGGGGTGCCGGCGTCGGGGGTGCCGCGGGCCGGTGGCGGCTGCAGGTGCTCGCCGCGCACGCGCGCGATCAGCGCGTCCAGCCCGCGGTTCAGGCCGCCGGCGTAGTCGCCCTGGCGGAAGGCGGGCGTCATCTGCTGGTCGATGATCTGGCGCGCGGCCAGGTCGGGCACGGCGCCTTCCAGCGCCTTGGCCGGCGCGATGCGCACGCGGCGGTCGTTCTTCGCGATGACCACCAGCAGCCCGTCGCCAATGTCGTGGCGGCCGATCTTCCATGCGTCGCCCACGCGCTGCGTGAAGTCGGTGATGTCCTCGGGCTGCGTGGTCGGCACCATCAGCACGGCGATCTGCGGACCGGCTTCGCGTTCGAAGGCGGCCAGCTTGTCGTTCAAGGCGGCGCGCTGGGACGCGTCCAGCGTGTTGGTCTGGTCGGTGACCCGTGTGGACAGGGGCGGCACGGGCACCAGCGCAGCGCCCGGCGCGGCGGGCTGCGCGGCTGCCGTTCCGGCCGGCTGCGCGGCCGCGGGCGGTGGCGCGCCGCACAGCACGCACAGCGCGGTGAAGGCGGTGGCCAGCGCACGCCGCGGGCGGCGTGGCGGGGCAGACAGCGCGAGCGTCATGGCGGCCTGGCTGCGCAATCAGCGCGAGGACGCGGAGGCCGCGGCGGCGGGCCTGCCGGCGCTGGCGGGCTTGTCGAAGTTCACGGGCTTGTCGAAGCTGATGCTGGGCGGCCGCGAGATGTCCGCCTCGTTCTGCACCGTGAAGCTGGCCTTCGGGCCATAGCCGAACACCTTGCCGGTGAGGTTGCTGGGGAAGCTGCGTGCCAGCACGTTGTAGTCGGCCACCGCCTGGATGTAGCGGTTGCGCGCCACGGTGATGCGGTTCTCGGTGCCTTCCAGCTGCACGCGCAGGTCCTGGAAGGCCTGGTTGGCCTTCAGGTTCGGGTAGTTCTCGGTGACCACCAGCAGCCGGCTCAGGGCGCTGGAAAGTTCGCCCTGCGCGGCCTGGAATTTCTGGAAGGCCGCCGGGTCGTTGACCAGTTCCGGCGTGGCCTGCACGGCGGTGGCGCGGGCGCGCGCCTCGACCACCCGGGTCAGCGTCTCCTGCTCGAAGGCGGCCTCGCCCTTCACGGTGGCCACCAGGTTGGGCACCAGGTCGGCGCGGCGCTGGTACTGGTTCAGCACCTCGGCCCAGGCGGCGCGCACCTGCTCGTCCAGGCGCTGGAAATCGTTGTAGCCGCAGCCGGACAGCAGCAGGGCCACCACGGCACAGCACGCGGCCAGCAGTCGCTGCACCGCACACGGTAGGGAGCGGGTCATCGGAGGCTCTTTTCGAAGTCGCGGTGCGCGCCTTCGGCAATTGCCGTGCCTTCGGGCGCCGCGCCGCCGGCGGCAGGATCGTCGCCGAAACGCAGCCGCGTTTCGCTGATGCGGGCGAATCGGCCGCTGGCGGCGACGAAGTCCCAGCGCTCCAGCACGCAGCGGCGCGGCAGCACGCCGCCACCGCAGCGCAGCAGGTTGACCGAATTCGGCACGCCGTCGCGCACGCGGGCCGACACGGCCGTGCCCGCCTGCACCCCCCAGGCGGGGCAGCGGCCGGGCGGGGCGGGCAGCGCGTGCAGGTAGGGCAGGTGGATGTGGCCGCCCAGCACCAGGTCCAGGCCGGCGTCGGTCCATTCCGCGATGGCCTGGCGGTGGCCGCGCACCAGGTTGGCTTCGTCCGATGGGCGCAGCGCCCACAGCGGGTGGTGCAGCACCACCACGCGCAGCTGTGCGGGCGTGGCGGCCCGCAGGCGGGCACTCACCGCGCTGATCTGCGCCGCGGACAGCTCGCCGTTCTTGTGCCGCCAGGGCCGCGTGCTGTTCAGCGCCAGCACCAGCAGCTGCTCGCTCACGTAATCGGCTTCCAAAGCCGGGCCGAAGGCGGAAAGATAATTTCCATAAGGCGCGGCCAGGCGCGCGGCCAGGTTGAAGAGCGGAATGTCGTGGTTGCCCGGTATCGCGATCAGCGCGCGCGGCGCCAGGCTGTCGATGAAGCGGCGCGCCGCCGCGAACTGTGCGCGCCGCGCCCGCTGCGTGATGTCGCCCGACAGCACCACCAGGTCGGGCTGCTGCGACAGTGCCAGCGCGTGCAGGGCCTGCAGCACCGGGGCCTGCTCGGTGCCGAAGTGCGGGTCACTGATCTGCAGCAGCGTGGTCATCGGGCGGCAGCATCAGCCACAGCGGTCGTGCGGCGGCACGGAACTGGATGGGCGTCGTCACCCACTGCAGTTCGCCGTCGGTCGACAGGCGCCAGCGGCGCGGGGCGGCCCCCGCGGGCGGCTCCACCGTCAACTCGTCGAACGCCAGGTGGCGCACGCCGCTGGCATCGGCCAGCGCGCGAAAGGCGCCGCGGACCAGCAGCCACAGCATGGAGCGGCGCGGCAGCGGCCGCAGCAGCACCGCGGCCAGGCGGCCGTCGTCCACGGCCTCGGCCTCGGCAAGCCCCAGCTGCTGCAACTGCAGCCGGTTGTTGCCGACGAAGACCGTGGCCAGGCGCAGCGCTTCTTCCTCGCCGTCGTGCCGCAGCCGCACGCGCAGCGGGCGCATGCCGCGCAGCAGCGTGCGCAGCGCCGCGCCCAGCGCCACCAGGCGATGCCGGCCCCAGCGTTCCTTCAACGCCTCGCGGTCCTGCAGCGATTGCGGGTACAGGCCCAGGCTCGCGTTCACCAGGAAGAGCTGGCCGTTCACCTCGCCCACCTGCACCGGTCGGGGTTGTGCGCGCAGCAGGGCCGCCGCGGCGTCGCGCGCATCGGTGGGAATGCCGTGCTCGCGTGCGAAGTAGTTGAAGGTGCCTTGCGGAATGACGCCGAAGGGCCGGCCCGCTGCATGCGCTGCGCGGGCGACCGTGTTGAGCGTGCCGTCACCGCCCGCGGCCACCACGATGCCGTGCTCGCGCTGCGCCTGCGCCGCGGCCTGTGCGGCCAGCGCCTGGACCCCGTGGCGCCGGTCCACGCGCAGCAGCGTGTGCGGCCGCCCCGCCTCAGTCAGCACGCGGCTGATCTGCGCGGCGGCCTCGTCCTTGTCACCCGCGCCGGATCCCGGATTCAGCACGATGAACAGGGGCGCGCGCGCCGCGAGCCCGGTGGCGGGCCAGGGCGGTGGCGGCCCGTGCGGGCCCGCGGCCGGCGTGTCTTGCGCCGCAGCGGCGGAGGCTGCCGGAGCGGGCTCGAGCAGGGCGTGAGCGGTGTCAAGCTTCATCGCCGCGCCTCGGGCAATCCGCATGCCGCCGCCGTGTCGGGCGGCCCCACAATTCGGTTATGGTCTCTCTTCGGCGCCGGCGGCTGGGTTCTATAAAGAGCCTTCGCGGCCGCGGGCTGTGCCACGCCTCTCAAGCGTTAAAGCGAAGCCGCGTCAAGCCTTGTCACGATTGGAAAACCATGGCGAATTCGAATACCTCGAAGCTGCGCGCCCTGCCGGGCGGCAACCCCGAGCCTGAAGCGGCGGCCACGACCGGCGCCTCCGCCCAACCGGTGGTGCGTGCCATCGATGTGGGCTTCGGGCTCGTGAAACTCAGCGTGCGATCCGGCGACGGCGTCGCGTTCATCAACTTCCCGTCCATGGCCATCCCGGCCGACGCCAGCGCGGTGCGTTCACTTGGCACGCGCCGGCGCGACAGCTTCGACGTGCCGGTCAACGGCGCCAAGTACGAAGTGGGCCGCGACGTCGGCCTGGCCCAGGCCGGCGGCAGCTTCGGCCGCGACGTGACCGACGAGTTCTACCGCGGCACCATCTACGAAGCCCTCACCAAGGGCGCGCTGCGCTACATGGCCGAGGCCGGCGACACCACCATCGACGTGCTGGTGCTGGGCCTGCCGGTCAACCAGTACAACGACGCCAAGCGGCGCGACTACCTGACCTCGCACTACCAGGGCGAGATCGAGATCGGCGACGACCGCAAGATCACCGTCAACCGCGTCATCGTGCAGGCGCAGCCGATGGGCGGCTATGCCGCTTTGGGCGAGCACCTGGACGAACTCAACCGCGTCATCACCAGCACCGGCGGCGCGTTGCCGCCGCTGCCGAACCCTGAAGCGCTGGACGACCTCTCGGTGCTGATGGTGGACCCCGGCGAGCACACGCTGGACTGGCTGATGATCCAGCAGGGCACCATCAACCCGCGCGCCAGCGGCGCCGCGTCCGACGCGGGCCGCCACCGCGTGGTGCGCCAGGTGCAGGAATCGCTGGCCGCGCACATCGGCCGCCCGCTGGGCCCGGCGGTGATGCCCCGCATCAACGAGGCGCTGCGCCAGAAGCAGCCGGTGAAGCTCTCGGGCGTGAACCACCCGCTGGAGCCCTTCGAGCCCGAGATCATGAGCGTGGTCGAGGACTCGCTGAACCGCATGATCGACGGCCTGCGCGACGCGCACGAAATCATCGACCTGATCGTCGTCGTCGGTGGCCACCCCGACCGCTTCCGCGACGTGCTGGCGCGCCGCTTCCCGGCCATTCCGGTGTTCATCATGCCGGAGCCGATGTCGGCCAACGTGCGCGGCTTCCAGCTGATCGGCGAGGCGGTGGCCGAGGGCTGAGCCCCGGTCGGCGCGCGGTCACCGGGTCTGGGTCAACGTGGCACGACTGCGCCTTGACATCGACATCGACGCCGATGTGTACCCGGAGCTCCACGCGACGCTGACTTCGCTGGTTAGCGAGGCCTCGCGCGGCGAGCGCCTGCGCCAGCTGGCGGCGGCCGGCCTGGTGTGGGAGAAGCTGCGCATCCGCGGCCAAGCGGCGCTGCACGGCGTGGCGCCGGAACCCACGCCGCTGGCCGCGTTGCCGGCCGTTCCGGCCGCGCCGGCGCCGCGCGCGGCGCGGTCCGGCGGCAGCCGCGCGTCCACGGCGTCGCGGGGCCCGGCACCGGTGCCGCCGGCCCCGCCGCGGCCGTCGCCGCCCGGTTTCATCGACCTGGCGCTCGACGCGGCGCCCGAGCCGCTGCCACCCGCGCCGCCCCCGCCTGCCGTGCCGGCGCCTGCCGTGGCCCAGCACTGGCCGCCCGTGCTGATGGACGTGGTGGAGCCGTCGGCCTTCGCCACCGCGGTGCCGATCCCGAAGTCCGACGACCGGCCGTCACGGCCGATGCCGCTGGCGCCGCCGCTGTCCGTTCCCGTGACAGTGCCGGTGCCCGTCCCTCCGCCGCCGCAGCCGTCGCCGTCCCGGTTGATGGATGAAGTGCTCGCGGCCGCGCCGCCCGATCCGCCGATCGAGCACCGCTCCTCCACCCGCTCGCGCCTGCTGCGGATGAAGGAGAAGGGGCTGTTCAAGAACGGCTGACGGAGCGCCCCGTCTGGGGCTGTCCGGCCCAGGTCAGTCAGCGGAAGACCGACAGTGCTTCGACCAATTGCGAAGCCTGCTGCTTCAGGCTGCCCGAGGCGGCTGCGGACTGTTCGACCAGCGCCGCGTTCTGCTGCGTGATCTGGTCCAGGTGCACCACCGCGCTGCTGACCTGCGAAATGCCGGTGCTCTGCTCGGTCGTTGCGGCGCTGATCTCCGCGATCAGGTCGGAGACCCGCGAGACCTGCGCGACGATGTCCTGCATCGTGCGGCCGGCCTCGTTGACGATCCCGGATCCCGCTTCCACCTTCTCGACGCTGGCACCGATCAAGGCCTTGATCTCGCGCGCCGCCTCTGCACTGCGCTGGGCCAGGCCACGCACCTCGCCGGCCACCACCGCGAAGCCGCGCCCCTGTTCACCTGCCCGGGCGGCTTCCACCGCCGCGTTCAAGGCCAGGATGTTGGTCTGGAAGGCGATGCCGTCGATGACGCCGATGATGTCG
>CBIHPZ010000260.1:0-5874 GCA_966211865.1 uncultured Aquabacterium sp. | reverse complement strand
CGGCGGCGTCATGGCGCACTCCGCTGCTTCAGCAGCCAGAAGAGGTAGAGCCCGCCCAGCACCGCGGTGACCACGCCCACCGGCAACTCCTGCGGCGCGATGGCGGCCCGCGACAGCACGTCGGCCCACAGCAGCAGCACCGCGCCCATGCCGGCGCTGGCCAGCAGCAGCCAGCCGTGGGTGCCGGGGGCATGGCGGCGCACCAGGTGCGGCGCCACCAGGCCGACAAAGGCCACCAGCCCCGCCTGCGACACCGCCAGCGCGGTGCCGCCGCTCAGCACCAGCACCAGGACCAGGCGCACGCGGCCGAGATCGAGACCCAGGCTGGCGGCGCTGTCCTCGCCCAAGGTCAGGGCATCCAGCGCACGGGCATAACGCCATACCAGAGCGGCCAGGGCGATGAACCCGGCGCCCATCAGCGCCAGGGAAGACCAGCCCAGGAAGCTGGTGCTGCCCAGCAGGAACACCTGCTTGCCGCGCAGCGCATCGGGCGAGGCCACCGTGACCAGGTCGCTCACCGCGCCCAGCAGCACGCCGATGACGACGCCGGCCAGCAAGAGGCGCAGCGTCTGCACCGCGCCGCGGGCCAGGGTCAGCGTCAGGCTCACGCCCACCAGCGCGCCGATGAAGGCGGCGCTGACCAGGCCGATGCGCTCGATCCACGCCAACGTGGCCAGGCTGATGGCGCCGCCGCCCAGCGCGGCACCGGCCAAGACCAGCACCACGCCCAGCCCGGCACCGGAGGCGCTGCCCAGCAGGTAGGGGTCGGCCAGCGGGTTGCGGAACAGGCCCTGCGCCAGTGCGCCGGACAGGCCCAGCAGCGCGCCCACCAGCGCCGCGCCCAGCGTGCGCGGCGCGCGGATCTGGCCCAGGATCAGCGCCACGTCGTCGCCATGCAGGTCGGCCCAGAACGCGGTGGGCGACAGGCCCTGCGTGCCGGTGGCGAGACCCGCGGCCAGGCCCAGCGCGATGCAGGCCAGCAGCGTCCAGGCCAGGCGCTGGCGGCGCTGCACGTCGGGATCGGCGGCCTCCGAAGCCGCGGCCGCGTCGGGTTGGAAGAACCCGCTGTTCACGCTCATGGCTTCGCCTCCAGCCGCACCAGGCAATCCGCGAGCAGCCCGGCCGCCTCGCCCATGCGCGGGCCGGGGCGGATCAGCACCTCGTACTGCGGCGTCTCGAAGCCGCACAGGCGCCGTTCGCGCACCGCCGCCAGCGTGTCCCAGCCGGGCCGCTGCAACAGTGCGGCCTGTTCACGCTGCACGCCCATGATCAGCTCGGGCTTGGCCCGCACCACGTACTCGGGGTTGAGCTTCGGGAACGGGCCCAGCGACGGCGGCACGATGTTGGCCAGCCCCAGGCGCGTGAGGGTTTCGCCGATGAAGGAGCTGGTGCCGGCGGCATAGGGCCCGCCGCCCAGCTCGAAGTAGACGCGCCGGCCACGCTGCGCCGGCGGCACGCGGCGCGCGGCGGCATCGATCTCGCGCTCGATGCGGGCCCAGGCGCGCGGCGCTTCTTCCGGCACGCCGAGCAGGCGGGCAATGACGTCCAAAGTACGCCGCACGTCGGCATGGGTTTCCGACTTCAGCCGCAGCACCTTGAAGCCCAGCGCCTCCAGCCGGTCCATCGCGCGCGAGGCCGAAGAGGCCAGCACCACGTCGGGCTTCAGCGCCGCGATGGCCTCGATCTGCGCGTCTTCCAGGCCGCCCAGGTGCGGCAGGCGGGCGATCTCCGCCGGCCAGTTCGAAAAGCGGTCCACGCCCACCAGCCGCGGCCCCGCGCCCAGCACCCAGGCGATCTCGGTGAGCGAGGGCAGCATGGTGACGACACGCTGCGGCGGCGCCGCGAAGCGTTGCTCCAGGCCCCGGTCGTCGCGCACGGTGATGGGCTGCGCGGCCGCGGCCACGGCGAGCAAGGCCAGGCCGGCGGCGGCGAAGGTGCAGCGCAGCCGGCCGATCCACGACGATCTCATCGGCTCTCCTTCGTGAACAGCGGCGCCCGGCCAAAAAGCCGCGCCGCCAGCGCCGGCGACGATGGGAACCAGGGGTGGAACCAGCTGGCCCGCAGGCTGCCGTTTTCGTACACGGGCTCACCGGCGCCGGTGACCGCGCGCGCGGGCTGGGTGTGCGCGGCCGGCGGCAGCAGGCTGTCGAAGCGCGACCAGTGGAAGCTGTGGCCGCGCAGCTCCGCGCCATCCAGCACCAGGCGGTGCGGGCCCAGCGCGGCCAGCCGCCTGCCCAGCACGGCGGTGCCGGGCAGCAGGCCCCACATCGCATGCCGCGTGCCGGCGGCGTCCACCAGGTGGTCGGCCAGCACCATCATGCCGCCGCACTCGGCCCACAGCGGGCGGCCGGCGTGGACGTGCGCGGCCACCTGGTCGCGCAGGGCGGTGGCGGCGCCCAGGCGCGCCGCATGCAGCTCGGGGTAGCCGCCGGGCAGCCACAGCGCGTCGCAGGGCGGCAGCGCATCGCCGGCCAGCGGCGAGAAGGGCAGCAGCTCGGCGCCCAGCGCGCGCAGCAGCGCCAGGTTGGCGGGGTAGACGAAGGCGAACGCCGCATCGTGCGCGTAGGCGATGCGCTGGCCGCGCAGCATCGGCGTTATCGCCTGGCCCGCCGTGGGCGCGGGCGCCGGCCACTGCGGCCAGTCCGCCAGCCGGCGCTGGCCCAGCGGCGTGCGCGCCAGCGCATCCGCGGCGGCGTCCAGCCGGGCCTGGGCATCGGGCAGCTCGCGCGGCAGGCCCAGGCCCAGGTGGCGTTCGGGCAGTGTCATCGCCGCATCGCGTGGCAGGTGGCCCAGCCAGTGCGCCGGGTCCGGCACCGCCTCGCGCAGCATCTGCGCATGGCGTTCGCTGCCCACGCGGTTGGCCAGCACGCCGGCCCAAGGCAGGCCGGGGCGCCAAGTGCGCAGGCCATGGGCGATGGCGCCGAAGGTGCCGGCCATGGCGCCGGCATCGATCACCGCCAGCACGCCGATGCCGAAGTGCCGCGCCAGGTCCGCGGCGCTGGGTTCGCCGTCGAAGAGGCCCATCACGCCCTCGACGATCACCAGGTCGGCGGTGGCCGCGGCCTCGGCCAGGCGGCGCGCGCAATCGGCCTCGCCGTTGATCCACAGGTCCAGCGAATCGACCGCATGGCCGCTGGCCGCGGCCAGCCACTGCGGATCGAGGAAGTCCGGCCCGCACTTGAAGCAGCGCACCGCCGCCCCTTGGCGCGCATGCAGGCGCGCCAGGGCGGCGGCCACGGTGGTCTTGCCCTGGCCGGAGGCCGGTGCGGCGACGAGGATGGCAGCCGTCATGGCCGCTCCTTTTTAAAGTCATGGCTCATGGCATCACCCAGCGCAGGCTCAGCTGCCCGTTGCGGCCCGCGGTGGCGTAGGTGCGCGCCAGTTCGTAGCGCTTGTCGGCGGCGTTGTCCACGCGGGCTTCCAGCGTCAGCCCCGTTGCCAGGGCGCGGCTGGCAAACAGGTTCAGCAGGCCGTAACCGCCCAGGCGCTGCGTGTTGGCGGCGTTCTCGAAGCGGCTGCCGGCGGCCTGCACGTCGGCACCGAAGGTCCAGCCGGCCCATGCCGTCTCGGCGCCCAAGGTCGCCAGGCGGCGCGCGCGGCGTGGCAGCACCTTGTCGGTGGCCAGGTTGCGCGGGTCGTGCCAATCGATGGACCCGTGCAGCACCACGCCGGCCAGCTGCGCGCGGCCGGCCAGCGTCACGCCCTGCAGCCGCGCCCGGCCCACGTTGGCATAACAGCCGAATGCGTCGGCACAGGCACCCGGCGGGCCGAAGACGATCAGCTCGTCGACGCGGTTGCGGAAGGCCGTGAGGCTGGCCTGCTGCGGGCCCGCGGCCCAGCGCAGGCCCAGTTCCAGGTTGCGGCCGCTCTCGGGCACCAGCGCCGGGTTGCCGTAGGGGCTGAAGCGCTGGTACAGCGTGGGCACGCGGAACGAGGTGGCCGCGGCGGCGGTGATTCGCCACGGCGGCAGCACCGTCCAGCCCCAGGCCAGGCTGCCGGTGCTCTTGCCGCCGAACTCGCTGTCCTGGTCATGGCGCACGTGGGCCTGCAGGCCATGCTCGCCGCGTTCGCCGAAGTCGCCGCGCCAGCCCAGGCCCAGCGCGTCCTGGTGCCGATCGCCCTGCAGCCGCGCGGCGCTGCCGGCGGCGGGGTTCAGCAGCGCGTCCTGGCGGCGTTCCAGCACGGCGCTGAGCACGTGGGGGCCGGCGCGCTGCTCATGCTGCAGCGTGAGGTGGCGCAGCGTGGTGTCGGTGCGGTAGTACGAAGGCCGCGTCTCGTAGGTGCTGACGGTCTGGCCCAGCTGCGCGCGGCTGGTGGACACGTCCGACCACTGGCCCTGCCACGCCAGGCTGGCGGTGCGCAGGCCGTGGCGCGACACGTCGTCGGCACGCGGGCTGCTGTCGTACTGCGATTGCAGCCTGCTGGCCAGCAGCGAGGCGTCGAGCTTGTGGTCCGCGCTCAGTTGCAAGCCCGCACGCAGGTGGGCCGAGCGGCGGCGCCAGCCGTCGTCGTCGGGGTTCGCGGTGGGCGTGGTGCGCGCGCTGAAGCCGTCGCTGCGGCCTTGCGATATCGACAGCGCGTAGTCGGCCGCGTCCGTCGAGCCGCTGATGCCCGCCTGGGCCTGCCGCGTGTGGAACCAGCCGGCGCCGAGCGTGGCCGTGGGCCGTGGCGCACCGCGGCCGCGCCGCGTGAAAAGCTGCACCACGCCGGCCACCGCGTCCGAGCCGTAGATGGCGGCGGCCGGGCCGCGCAGCACCTCGATGCGCTCGATCTGCTCCAGCGGGATCTGTTCCCACAACGCGCCGCCGGTGGATTGCGAATCCACGCGCACGCCATCGATGTAGACCGCGGTGTGGCGCGTGTCGCTGCCGCGGATGAAGACGCTGGTGGTGGTGCCCGGACCGCCGTTGCGCGCGAACTCGACGCCGGGCAGGCGCGCCAGCACGTCGGCCACGCCGGTGGCGCCGGCGTGCTCGATGGCGGCGCGCTCGACGACCGAGATGTCGGCCAGCACCGAGGACAAGGGCTGCGGGGCGCGGCTGGCGGTGACGACCACCGTGTCCGCCGACGTGGCGGCGGTGGCCGTGGATGTGGCAGCGGCCGCGGCCGTGATGCAGGGGACGAGCACCCGCGGCAGCGCCGCACGAGCGCGGTGGCGCAGGCAGCCGCGCACGGCGCGGCCGGAAGACGAGGAGGACATGGCAGGCGAGAGAGAACCGGCGCGCCCGGCCGCTTCCCCGCAGCCTGGCGCTTCACGGCGCGCTGCTTTGTGAGCGGCGCGCCACCTCGTTGGCCGGTATCCGGGCTGGCGGAGACTGCAGGTGCCGCCTTCCCAGGTGGCACCGCGCGCGGCGTTGCGTTCCCAGTGGCGTTGGCACGAGCCGGAAGCCTTGCAGGGCGTCCGTCCGCTTACCGTTGCGGGGGCAGCTCAGGTTGGGGCTGAAAGCCGAAGAGCCGCGGCCCTCCCTGATTCCCGTTGAACTGTCTCGGCCTGAACGCCTCGACGAGCACCAACGGGCGCGACTATACCGTTGCGATGCGCTGCAGCTTGACTCCGCTCAATAGTTCCAGTATTCTTGAACTATGGATGAGAGCAACGTCGTGCGCGCCCTGGGCGCGCTGGCCCAGCCGCTGCGGCTGCAGGTGTTTCGCGCCCTGGTGGTCGCCGGGCCGCAGGGGCTGACGCCCGGCACGATGTCGGAAGCGCTGGGCGTGCCGCAGAACTCGCTGTCCTTCCACCTGAAGGAACTCAGCAACGCCGGCCTGGTGACGCAGGAGCGGGCCAGCCGCCACATCATCTACCGCGCCGCCTACGAGCAGATGAACGAGCTGCTGCGCTACCTCACCGAGAACTGCTGCCAGGGCGAGGGCTGC
>CBIHPZ010000259.1:0-5874 GCA_966211865.1 uncultured Aquabacterium sp. | reverse complement strand
CCCACTGAATGAGCACCACCCCCTCTTCCCCGTCAGCGGCTGCAGCTTTGCCTGAAGCCGGCCGAACCGCCTCCCCCGCCACGCCTCCCGCGCCGGTGAGCTTCGCCGAGGCCTTCCGCTTCTGGTTGAAGTTGGGCTTCATCAGCTTCGGCGGCCCCGCGGGGCAGATCGCCATCATGCACACCGAGCTGGTGGAACGCCGCCGCTGGATCAGCGAGAACCGCTTCCTGCACGCCCTCAACTACTGCATGCTGCTGCCGGGGCCGGAGGCGCAGCAGCTGGCCACCTACATCGGCTGGCTGATGCACCGCAGCTGGGGTGGCATCGTGGCCGGCGGGCTGTTCGTGCTGCCTTCGCTCTTCATCCTGATCGCGCTCAGCTGGATCTACCTGCGCTTCGGCCACGTGCCGGTGGTGGCGGGCATCTTCTACGGCATCAAGCCGGCGGTGACGGCGCTGGTGCTGCACGCGGCGCACCGCATCGGCACACGGGCCCTGAAGAACGGCTGGATGTGGGGCATCGCGGCCGCGTCCTTCGTCGCCATCTTCGCGTTCGACACGCCCTTCCCCGCCATCGTGCTGGGCGCGGGGCTGATCGGCCACTTCGGCGCGCAGCGCTGGCCGCAGGTGTTCGCGCTGGGCGGGGGCCATGGCAGCGCCAAGGCCGGCTACGGTCCCGCGCTGATCGACGACCACACGCCCACGCCGCCGCACGCCCGCTTCTCGCGCGCGCACCTGGTGCGCGTGCTGGCCGCGGGATTCGGCCTGTGGGCGCTGGTGATGGGCGCGCTGGTGGCCGTGCAGGGCTGGCAGGCCACGCTGGCGCAGATGGGCTGGTTCTTCACCAAGGCCGCGTTGATGACCTTCGGCGGCGCCTATGCCGTGCTGCCCTACGTCTACCAGGGCGCGGTGGAACAGCACCAGTGGCTGAGCGGCCCGCAGATGATCGACGGCCTGGCGCTGGGCGAGACCACGCCCGGCCCGCTGATCATGGTGGTGGCCTTCGTCGGCTTCGTCGGCGGCTGGCTTCGCCAGGTGGCCGGGCCCGATGCGCTGTTCCTGGGCGGCGCGCTGGCGGCCACGGTGGTCACCTTCGTCACCTTCCTGCCGTCGTTCATCTTCATCCTGGCCGGCGGCCCGCTGGTGGAGGCCACCCACGGCAAGCTGGGCTTCACCGCGCCGCTGTCGGCCATCACCGCGGCGGTGGTGGGCGTCATCCTCAACCTGGCGCTGTTCTTCGCGTGGCACGTGCTGTGGCCGCGCGGTTTCTCGGGGCCGTTCGACTGGGCCTCCGCCGCCATCGCGGTGGCGGCGGCGGTTGCGCTGTTCCGCTTCAAGCTGGGCGTGCTGCCGCTGCTGGGCGGTGCCGCAGCCATCGGCCTGGCCGTTACTTTCATTCGTTAGGCAAGGAGCCTTCATGGACGCTCGCATCCTCCCCCTTCCCTTCCAGCCCGCTGCGCTGCGCGGCCTGTCCGAGAAGCTCATCATCAGCCACCACCAGAACAACTACGGCGGGGCGGTGAAGCGCCTGAACGCCATCCGCGCGCAACTGGCCGCCACGCCCATCGGCCAAGCGCCCGGCTTCGTGCTGAACGGCCTGAAGCGCGAAGAGCTGATCGCCACCAATTCCATGCTGCTGCACGAGCTGTATTTCGCCAGCCTGGGCGGCGACGGCGTGACCATGGAGCCGGCCGCGCAGCTGATGCTGGACGCGAACTTCGGCAGCTTCGAGCGCTGGCGCGAGGAATTCAGCGCGTGCGCCAAGGCCCTGGGCGGTGGGTCGGGCTGGGTGCTGCTCAGCTTCCAGCCGCGCGAAGGCACGCTGGTGAACCAGTGGGCCTCCGACCACACGCAGGTGATTGCGGGCGGCGTGCCCATCCTGGCGCTGGACATGTACGAACACGCCTACCACATGGACCATGGCGCGGCCGCCGGCGCCTACGTCGACGCCTTCATGGCCAACATCGACTGGGCCGCGGTCTATCGCCGCTACCAGGCTGCCGTGCACGCCGCCAGCGAGCCCTTCGCCGCCAGCGCTGACGACGCGGCGAACGCCACGCTGCTGGACGTGCGCCGCGCCGGCGTCTTCGCCAACGCGCGCACCATGATCCCCGGCGCCCGCTGGTGCGACCCCGCCACGGTGGCCGACTGGGCACGCGAGCTGCCGGCCGACCGCCCGGTGCTCGTCTACTGCGTCTACGGCCACGAGGTGGGCCGAAGCACCGCCATGCGCCTGCAGGCGGCCGGCGTCAGTGCACGTTATCTGAGCGGCGGCATCGACGGCTGGCAGAAGGACGGCCGGCCGGTGGTCCAGAAGCCGACGGATGACCAGCCCGCGGGTGCCGCGTCATGAACGCCGCCGTGCGCCCGCCGGCGGTGGCCCTGCTGTACCCGGGCGACCGCGCCGCGCGCGACCGGTCCGACCCCGCCGAAGGCCGCTTTGCCGCGCTGTTCGAGGCCCTGGCCGCGGCCGGCATCAGCGCGCGCCCCGCCATCTACCACGACGACTTTGCCGACGAGGTTGCCGCGCAACTGCACGGCGTGGACCTGGTGCAGGTGTGGTGCAACCCCATCGAAGGCGGCCGGCGACGCGACCGGCTGGACGCTCTGCTGCGCGAGGTGGCCGAGGGCGGCGTGCAGGTCAGCGCGCACCCGGACGCCATCGCGGCGCTGGGCACCAAGGACGTGCTGCTGGCCGCGCGCGGGCTGCCTTTCGGCAGCGACGTGCACCGCATCGGCAGCCTGGCCCAGCTGGAAGCCGAGCTGCCCGGGCGCCTGGAACGGGGCCCGCGCGTGCTGAAGCAGCACCGCGGCCACAGCGGCATCGGCGTGTGGCGCGTGGAGCGGGATGGGGCTGGTTCGGCGCTGCTGCGCGTGCGCCACGCGCAGCGCGGCAGTGAAGAAGAACGGATGGACCTGCCGGCACTGCTGCAGCGCCTGGCCGCGTACTTTGAGGAGCAGCACGGCGGCCACCTGATCGACCAGGCCTGGCAGCCGCGCCTGGCCGAGGGCATGGTGCGCGCCTACCTGGTGGAAGACCGCGTGGCCGGCTTCGGCCACCAGGCGGTCAACGCGCTGCACCCCACCGAGCCGCAGCCCGGCCCGCGCCTGTACCACGGCCCGGACCTGCCGGCTTTCCAGCGCCTGAAGCGACTGCTCGAGACGCAGTGGATCGAGCAGTTGCGTGAACGCGTCGGCCTGCCGCGCGAGCGGCTGCCCCTGCTGTGGGACTGCGACTTCCTGCTGGGCGAGCCGCTTCCCGACGGCCAGGACTGCTACGTGCTGTGCGAAGTCAACGTCAGCAGCGTGTCGCCCTTCCCGCCCTCGGCCATCGCGCCCTTCGTGGCCGCGGTGCAGGCGCGGCTCGCAGGCAAGTGACGGGACGGGGCGCCGCGAGCGAGGCGGCGCCTCCGCCTCATCTGGCGTGCTGCGCCAGCGCCGCCACCGCCCGCTGCAGGTCCTGCGGCCGCATGTGCCCGTAGCCCAGCAGGATGGCGTCGGCGGCTGCGTCACCGTCCTCGCCGCCGAAGTCGCGCACCGTCTGGAACCGGACCTGCTGACGCCGGAGGTGAGCGGCCAGGGCGCGGTCCTGGCGTGCGTTGCCGAGCGTCAGCACCAGGTGCAGGCCGCCTTGCTGGCCGCTGACCTGCAGCGCGGAGCAGCGCTTCTGCAGCAGCGCCAGCAGCTGCGCGCGCTGCTGCGCATGGTGCCGCCGCACGCGGCGCAGGTGGCGCTGCAGTTCGCCTGAACGCAGCAGCCACTGCACGGTGGCCTGCGCCGGCCAGGCCGCGTGCGAACGCTCGGCTTCGATGGCCACGGCCAGTGCATCGGCGACCGCGGGAGGCGCGGCGAGGAAGCCCAGCCGCAGCGCGGGGCTCACCGCCTTCGCAAAAGTGCCCAGCAGCACCGCGTGCCCGGGCAACGCCGCCGCCAACGGCGCATGGTTCTGTCCTTCATGCACGAACTCGTGGTCGTACTCGTTCTCCAGCACCAGGCAGCCGTGCTTCAGCACCAGCGCCGCCAGTGCTCGGCGGCGCGCACCGGACAGGCGGCCGCCCAGCGGGTGCTGGTGCGCCGGCGTCAGGTGCAGCAAGGCGGGCGGCCCGGCGGCGAAGGCCTCGTCGACCCGCAGCCCCTGTGTGTCCACGGCCACCGGGCGCAGCACGGCGCCTGCGGCGGCCAGGGCCTGCGCGGCACGTGGGTAGCCGGGGCGCTCCACCACGCACACGTCGCCCGGCCGCACCAGCACCCGCGCCAGCAGGTCCAGGCCGGCGGCCGTGCCCGGCGTCACGATGACCTGCCGCGGGTCGACGTGCGCGCCGCGTTCGTGGCGCAGCCAGTCCGCGATGGCCTCGCGAAAGCCGGCATCGCCGCGCGGGTCGCCGTAGCCGGCCGGGGGCAGCTGCCGGCCGGCTTCGCGGCAGGCGGTGCGCCAGGCGCGCAGCGGCAGCAGCTGCGCGCCGCTCTGCCCCAGCCGCCAGTCCTGCGCGGGGGCTGATGGGCGATCCGCTGCGGTGTCCAGCCGGCGCAGCAGGCGGGGTGGCGCGGCGTGTGCACGCACGGCCTGGCGCGGCGGCGCGGCCACGAAGGTGCCGTGCCGCCCGCGCGTCTCGACCAGGCCGTGGGCCAGCAGCTCGGCATAGGCATCCACCACCGTGTTGCGCCCCACGCCCAGCTGCACGGCGGCGTCACGGCTGGGCGGCAGGCGCGTGCCGGCGGCGATCTGGCCGCTGCGGATGGCCTCCTCCAGCGCACGCGCCAGCTGCGTGGTCAGCGGGCCGGCCGCGGCGTCGATGGCGACCGCCGGAAGGACGAAGCGCGGCGCGGTCATCGGCTCTTTGGTTGCTCGAGATGGTGATGGATTGGATCTTATCGGCGAACCAATCGAAGGCCAGACTGCGGCCCCATGCAGATCCCTCCCGTGCTGAACCCCCCGGTGCAGAGCCCATCCCCACCGCCGGCCCGCGTGGCCATCACTTTCGGCGACGCCGCCGGCATCGGCCCCGAGGTCATCGTCAAGACCTTTGGCGATGCGGACTTCATCGAACGGCACCCTGCCTTCGTGGTGGGCGACGCCGCCGTGCTGCGCCGTGCGGCGGCGCGCTGGGCGCCGGCGCTGCGGGTGCAGGCCATCGCCGCACCGGAACAGCACCGGCCCGCTGCGCGCGAACTGCAGGTGGTGGACCTGGGCGGCGTGCCGCCCGACCTGCGGCCCGGCCGCGTCAGCGCCGCGGCTGGCCGCGCAGCCTTCGAAGCCGTCCGCCACGCCATCGCCTGGGCCAACGACGGGCGCATTGCCGCGCTGTGCACGGCGCCGATCCACAAGGAAGCGCTGGCGGCCGCCGGCGTGCCCTACCCCGGCCACACCGAGATGCTGGCCGAGCTCTCGGGCACGCCGGACGTCGGGATGATGCTGGTGAACCCGCGGCTGCGCACGCTGCTGGCCACGGTGCACTGTTCGCTGGCGGAGGCGGTGCGCCGCATCGACACCGCGCTGGAGCTGCGCATCATCCGGCTGGCGCACCGCAGCCTGCAGCGCATGGGCCTCCCGCGGCCGCGCATCGCGGTGGCGGGCCTGAACCCGCACGCCGGCGAGGGCGGCCTGTTCGGGCGCGAGGACGCGGACCTGATCGCCCCGGCCGTGGCGCAGGCGCGCGCCGAGGGCATCGACGCGGTGGGCCCGCTGCCCGGCGACACGGTGTTCATGCACGCCCACAAAGGACGTTATGACCTGGTGGTGGCGCAGTACCACGACCAGGGCCTGATCCCGGTCAAGCTGCTGGGCGTGGACGACGGCGTGAACATCACCGCCGGCCTGCCCTTCGTGCGCACCAGCCCCGACCACGGCACGGCCTTCGACATCGCCGGCCGCGGC
>CBIHPZ010000258.1:0-5883 GCA_966211865.1 uncultured Aquabacterium sp. | reverse complement strand
TCGGCGTCGAAGGCCTTCAGCGCCGCGCCCAGCTCGTCCATCAGCCCGTCGTTCAGCGCGTTCAGCTGCTTCGGGCGGTTCAGCGTGATCAGGCCGGTGCGGCGCGGGCCGTCGCCGCGGGTGTCGACCAGGATGTATTCATGCGTCGTCATGTCGTCTTGTCCTTTGTGAGGGTTGAGCGTCAGCGGGTGGCCGGGTCGGCCGCGGCCTGGAGCGGAGGGTTCTTCAGCGTCAGGTCGGCATGATTGTTCTCGTTCAGCCGGACCACGATGCGCACGGGCAGGTACTGCAGGCTGGGCGCGAACCACATTTCCACCGCATACACGTCGGGCCGAGAGCGCCGCGGCTTGACGTGGAACGTGGGCACCTCGCCGAATGGCAAACGCAGCGTCTCCTGCTCGACCACTTCATAGACCCAATGGTCGAGCCGGCGGTTGAGGATCAGCGGCACTTCGATCGAACGGCCCACCTGCAGCAGTGAAGGCTGCGTGGTGAAGAGCCACGTCAGCTGCACGAACTGGCTCGCTTCATCCTGCACGCCAGGGGCCGTGGGCTGCTCGGTGCCGTCGCCCAGCGTGATGCGGTCGGGCGAAAACTTGTGGCTCCAGCGGCGGGTGCGAAACAGGTTGCGCTGTTCACCGTTGAACTGGCGCGGCTCCAGCCCACGCGCCGTCAACTCGCCGTCGCTCACCGAACGGCGGGAAATGAAGGTGGCGGCCGTGAAGTCGAAGACCACCTGGTAGCGGTCACCGCTGCGCCGCCACTCGACCAAGGCCTTGCCGTCAATCGGACCGCCGCTGTATTGCCCCAGCAGCTGGTAGCTCAGTTGGGTCGACGGCGGCCAGTCGAAGCTGGCGGCTGGCGTGGCCGAGGCGCTGACCGGCACCGACGTCGCAGGCGCCGGCTCCGACGCCGCCGCGGCGACCGGCGGGACCGGGTCCACGTTGGTGGCGGGCGCGGGCCCCGGCGCCGGCGCGGGGGGCGGTGGTGGCGATGGCGCCGGCGGCGAGGCTGCCACGACGACCGGCTCGGTTGCGGGCGGCTCAGTGGCCGCGGACGCCCTGGCGGCCGGCGCCGAGGCCGCGTCCTTTGGACGTTGGGCCACCAGCGGCAAGGCCCGCTCGGGCTTCGGCGCGGGCGCCGGCGCGGCCACCGGCGCCACGGCCGGCGGGGCCGCCTGCTGCAGTTCGCGCACGAAGGCGACCTCGATGCGCGGCACATCGTGGTCGCGCTGGCCCCATCCCAGCGTTTCGCTGGCCACCTGGTTCACGGCCAGCAGGTGCAGCACGCTCACCACGCCCACCAGCGCCCAGCCGCTGCCTCGGCGCAGCAGGGGATGGCCGCGCAGCAGCAGGCCTGGCGCCGGCGGCTCAGCCATCGAGCCACGCGCGCCGCCGCGCCAGCGTGGCCGGGGGCGGCTTGTCGTCCAGTTGCAGCGTCAGCGTCTGGGCCAGCGGTCCGGTGGCGTCGGGGGTCACGCGGACGGTCGTCACACGCTGGTCGCGCACCAGCAGCAGCTCGAAAGCGGCCGCGCGGTCGATCCAACCCAGCGCATCGTCCAGGCGGCGGATGCGCCAGCCGTCGACCGCCAGCAGTTCGTCGCCGGCGGACAGGCCCGCCGCCGCGGCCGCGCTGCCCGCCAGCACGGCCTTCACCTGCACGCCGGTCAGCGCGCCTTCGGACAGGCGCAGGCCCAGCGACGCGGCAAAGCCCGCCTTCTCGTGCCGCACGGCAATGCCCACCGTGCGCAGCAGCTCGGCCAGCGGCAGATCGGCGGTGCCGTGCACCCAATCGGCCAGCTCGGTGGCGTAGCTGCGGCCGCCCAGGGCCTGCAGCGCGTCGGCGATGTCGTTCTCACTCACCGGCCCGCCACCGCTGTGTTGCCACAGCCGGCGCATCACCGCATCCAGCGAGCTGCCGTCCTCGCGCAGCCGCAGGTCCAGCGCCAGGCCCACCAGCGAGCCCTTGAGGTAGTAGCTGACGGTGGCGTTGGGCGTGTTCTCGTCGGTGCGGTAGTACTTGACCCAGGCGTCGAAGCTGGCCTCGGCCACGCTCTGCACCTGGCGGCCGGGCGTGGCGGCCACGCTGTTGGCGGCCTTGGCCACCAGCTTCAGGTAGCGCGCGGCGTCGATCAGGCCGGCGCGCAGCAGCACCAGGTCGTCGTAGTAGGAGGTGAAGCCTTCGAAGAACCACAAGAGCCGCGTGTAGTTCTCGCGCGTGTAGTCATAACGCTCGAAATCAGCGGGCCGCAGGCGCTTGACGTTCCAGGTGTGGAAGTACTCGTGGCTGATGAGGCCCAGCAGCGTCACGTAGCCGTCGGGCAGGCCTTCCATGCGCTGGCGCGGCAGGTCGCGGCGGTTGCAGATCAGCGCGGTGCTGGCGCGGTGTTCGAGGCCGCCGTAGCCTTCTTCCACCGCATTCAGCAGGAAGACGTAGCGGTCGAAGGGCGGTCGGTGCGGCGGCTCGGGATGCCAGAAGCGGATCTGCTGCTCGCAGATGCGCTTGGTGTCGGCCAGCAGCCGCTCGCCGTCGAAGCCGGGCCAGGCGCCGGCGACGATGAATTCATGCGGCACCCCGTGCGCCTCGAAGCGGCCGCGCCAGAAGGCGCCCAGCTCGACCGGGTGGTCCACCAGTTCGTCGTAGCCGCTGGCGATGAACTGGCCGGCGCCGATCGAAGGCAGCGCGGTGCCCACATCCCAGCCGGCCGGCAGCGGGCCGAATTCCAGCTTGTGCTGCCCGGCCTCGTGCCCTTCGGCGCGCAGGCACAGGCTGGTGCCGTTGAAGAAGCCCCGCCGCTGGTCGAGCCACGCGGTGCGCACCGAGGGGTCGAAGGCATACACACGGTAAGTGAGCGTCAGCGTGGTGCGCCCGCTGCAGCGCGCGAGCCAGGTGGTCTTGTCCAGCTGCTCCAGCGCCACCGGCTTGCGGCCCTGCTGGGCCTGCAGCCCCGACAGGTGGCGGCCGAACTCGCGCACCATGTAGCTGCCGGGGATCCACACCGGCAGCGACAGGCGCTGTTCCGCCGCCGGCTGCGCCACCGTCATCGTGACGCGGAAGACGTGGCTTTGCGGGTCGTCGATGTCGATGCGGTAGCTGATCATGGTGGTCGACAAGCTCAGGTGCCCGCGGCCCCGAGGAAGCAGCACAGCGCCGCCACGGCCGAGAGCCGGAAGCGCAGCGTGAGCCAGCGCGCCAGGCCGTGGCGCGGATAGACCTTGCGGTCCACGAGGTAGCCGGCGACCAGCAGCACGCCGTCGAGCACCAGGCCGGAACTGGCCGGCATCATCACCGCCACCCAGGCCAGGCTCACGGCGCCCAGGCCCCAGCCGAACAGCGACGGCGGCGGATCGGCAAGCCGCAGGCCCAGGCCCCAATGCACGCCGCCGAGCAGCGCGACGATCAAGGCCGCATAAGACGACAGCGCCAGCGTGACGTACGGGTGGGCGGCCTCGTTCACCAGCCACACCAGCAAGGCGCCGACGACGAAGGGCAGCAGCCCCAGGTGGCCCAGCCGCGAGGCGGTGATCGGAAGCGGCGCGGCGGCGGTCAGGGCGTCTGGCATGGTGGGGTGGATTGTCGCCCGCGCCGTTCATGCCGCCCCGGCGCGGGGACCCGGGATCAACCCTTCTTGGCAGCCGCCTGGATGCGCGATTCGATCTGCGCCGCCGGCACGGCGCCGGGGGCGCGCGTGCCGTCCTCGAACACCACGGCCGGCGTGCCCTGCACGCGGTACTTCTGGCCCAGCTTCAGGTTGCGCTCCAGCGCGGCCACGTCGCAGTCGGCCGGCGCCTTCTGGGGCACGGTCTGGTCGATCATCCAGTTGCGCCAGGCCTTGGCGTTGTCCTTGGCGCACCAGATGTCCTTGGACTTGGCGGTGGAGTCGGCGCCCAGGATGGGGTACAGGAAGGTGTAGATCGAGACGTCCTTCAGCGTCAGCAGGTCGCGTTCGATGCGCTTGCAGTAGCCGCAGTTCGGATCGGCGAACACCACCAGCTTGCGTGCGCCGGTGCCCTGCTTCACCAGCACCGCGTCCTTCAGCGGCAGGCTGGCGAAGTCGATCATCGTCAGCTTGTCGATGCGGGCCTGCGTCAGGTCGGTGCGGGTCTTGGTCTCGATCAGCGAGCCCTGCAGCAGGTGGTTGCCGTTCTCGTCCGCGTAGAGGATGTCGGTGCCCATGCGCACCTCGTAGACGCCGGGGATGGCCGTCTTCGTGACCTCGTCGATCTTCGGGAAGTTCGGCAGGCGCTCGGCCAGGTTCTTGCGGATGGCGGCTTCGTCAGCCAGGGCGAGCGTGGTGGCGGCCGCCGCGAGGCCCAGGGCCAGCGCGCGCTTCATCGTCAGGGAGGTCATCTCGAGGGTCCTTCAGGCGTCCAGCGCCCGTGCGGTCAGCAGCCGCTTGAGCGGCGCCAGGTGGTTCAGCAGAGTCATGCCGCGGTTGCGGAGTTCCCGCAGCGCCGGCTGCGGCTGGGCGAACAGGTGCAGCAGGCCGTCGGTCAGCCGCGCCATCGCCAGTGTGGGGCCGGCGCGTTCGCGCGCATAGCGGCGCAGCAGGATTTCATCGCCCAGCGAGCGCCATGCTTCACGCGCCACCAGCACCCGGGTGAGCGCCGCGACGTCGCCCAGGCCAAGGTTCAGGCCCTGGCCGGCCAGCGGGTGCACCACGTGGGCGGCATCGCCCACCAGCACCCAGCCGGGGCCGCAGAGGCGGTCGGCCTGCGCGATCGACAGCGGCCAGGCCGCGCGCGCACCGGCCAGGCGCAGCGTGCCGGCGGCACCGCCGGTGGCTTCGTTCAGCGCGTGTTCGAAGGCCGGGTCGTCCAGCGCCAGCAGCGCTTCCGCCCGTTCGGTAGGAAGCGACCACACCAGCGCCCGGCTCAGGGCGGGCTGCGGGCGGTCCAGCGGCAGCAGCGCCAGCACGTCCGGCGCGCGGAACCACTGGCGCGCGGTGCCGGCGTGCGGCAGGTCGGACACCAGGCGGCCGGCGATCGCGGTCTGGCCGTAGGCGTGGCGGTCGAAGCGCACGCCCAAGGCGGCGCGGGCGGCGGATTCCTTGCCCTCGGCCAGCACCGTCAGCGGCGCAGCCACCTCGCCGCTGTCCAGCTTCAGGTGCGGCGCGAAGCGGGCCGCGGCGTGCAGCGTGCGCTCGAGCTCCGCCGCGTCGACGATCCAGGCGAGTGCCTCCACGCGCTGGCGCCAGGCCGAGAACGCCAGCCGGCCGCCTTCGGCGTCGCCGGCCACGTCCATGTCGTAGACCGGCGTCACCGCGTCGGGCGGCAGCGCGTCCCAGACCTTCAGGTCCTGCAGCAGCTGGCGCGAGGCCGCGTTCAGCGCGTAGGCGCGCACGTCGCCCGTGGCGGGCAGCGCCGGCACGCGCGGCAGCGCCACCCGCAGGCCCTGGCGCGACAAGGCCAGCGCCAGGCTCAGGGCAACGGCGCCACTGCCGCGGATCGCAACGTCAGCCGAATCCATCAGGGCCTGCCCTGGCGCCCGAAGGGCATGGCGCGCCCGCTGGGGGCAGCAATGGAACGGAGCGCGGGGCGGTGCATTGGTGGATTGTAGGAAGCGCGCCGCCGTGGATGGGTCGCGGCCTAAAATCGCCGCCTTTCGCCGGTGGTCCCGCCCGGCGCCTCCCGTTTCCGAACGCCCCCGAAAGCCCCTCCATGAGCCTGCAATGCGGCATCGTGGGCCTGCCCAACGTCGGCAAGTCCACGCTTTTCAACGCGCTGACCAAGGCCGGCATCGCCGCCGAGAACTACCCCTTCTGCACGATCGAGCCCAACGTGGGCGTGGTCGAGCTGCCGGATCCGCGCCTCGCCAAGCTGGCCGAGGTCGTCAAGCCCGAGCGGGTGGTGCCGGCGATCGTCGAGTTCGTCGACATCGCGG
>CBIHPZ010000257.1:0-5891 GCA_966211865.1 uncultured Aquabacterium sp. | reverse complement strand
ACGGCCAGCACGTTCTGCGTGGCGTGGTTGCCGATCAGCGACCAGCCGCGCTCGCGCGTCGTGCGCACCAGCAGCCGCAGCCGCTCGGGCGTCATGCCGCCGTAGCGGCCCAGCACCGGCGTGTTCTCGGCGATCACCGCGGCCACCTCGTCGTCGGGCAGGGCCGCCAGCAGCGCCAGCCCCGCGGCCCCCACGCCCAAGGGCTGCAGGGTGCCGACCTGGATCGCCAGGGCCTGCACCGGGTGGGTGCCGATCTGCCGCGCGATGCACAGCGACTGGCTGCCTTCGCGCACGATGGCGAAGGCCGCGTCGCCGCAGGCGGCGCTGATCGCTGCCAGCACCGGCTGCAGGCGCACCGCCAGGTTGGGCCGCGCGCTGGCCTGTGCCAGCCCCGCGAACCGCGCGCCCGGCACGTAGCGGAAGCGGCCCTGCCGGCGCACGTAGCGCGCTTCCAGCAGCGGCTCGAGCAGGCGGCAGACGGTGGGGCGCTGCAGGCCGGTGGCCTGGCACAGGTCGGTCAGGCGCTGGCCCTCGGGACCGCCGTCCAGCACCGCTTCCAGCACGGACAGGCCGCGGCGCAAGGTGCGGCCGGTGGTGTCGGCCGTGGTGGTGGCCTTGGTGGTGGCTGTGGTGGCCGTGGTGGCGGCTGTGGTGGTGGCCTCCGCCCGGCCCGGCTTTCGCGGCCTGGCCGCCTGCGCACGCTGGCCACTGGGCTCGCCGGCCCGGCCATCGGACCGGGTGGCCTTCTTGCGCACCGGCAGCGCCGGAATGTCCGCTGGACGGACTTTTCGATTCGTGGGTCCGGAGGGCATGTCGGAACAATCCAGCGGCATCGGGAACGCGGCAGTGTGCCGCAGCCCCACGCCCACCCAGCGGCCGCCGAGCCGCGCCAAGGAGACACCGATGAGCCACGCGCCCCTGCTTCCCGATTCGCCCCTTCCGCGCCTGTCGCCCCTGTCGGGCCAGTCCTGCCTGTCGCGCCTGTCGCGCCTTTTGCCCCTGTCGTGCCTGTCGCCTCTTGCGCCTCTTGCGCCCGTGCCGCCCCTCGCACGACCGCGTCTTTCGCCCCAGTCCACCCGTGCCTCGCTCCCGCGCCGCGCGCTGCTGGCACTGGCCTGCGCGCTGCCCGCGGCACTGCTGTCCGCCGGCGCCGCGCAAGCCGAGGCCTGGCCCGCCCGGCCGGTCAAGCTGCTCGTCGGCTATGCCGCCGGCGGCGCCACCGACCAGGTGGCCCGGCTGGTCGCCGCGCGGCTCAGCGAGCAGCTGGGCCAGCAGGTGATCGTGGACAACCGCGCCGGCGCGAACAGCAACGTCGCGGCCGAGGCCGTGGCCCACGCGCCGGCCGACGGCCACACGCTGTACGTCTACACCGTCGCCAACACCATCAACGCCACGCTGTACCCCAAGCTCGGCTACGACCCGGTGAAGGACTTCGAGCCTGTCGGCCTGATCGCCAAGATTCCCAACATCCTCGTCGTGCATCCGTCCCTGCCGATCCAGACGGTGGCCGACTACCAGCGCTTCGCCCGGTCGACGAAGGACGGCATCACCTTCGCCTCGGCCGGCGCCGGCTCGTCCATCCACCTGTCGGGCGAGCTGTTCAAGATGGAGGCCAGGCTGCCCATGCTGCACGTGCCCTACCGCGGCAGCGCGCCGGCCATCACCGACCTGGTGGGCGGCCAGGTGCAGTCGATGTTCGACAACGCGCCCTCGGCGCTGCCGCACGTCAAGGCCGGCAAGCTGCGTGCGCTGGCGGTGACCAGCCCGCAGCGCCTGCCGCAATTGCCGGACGTGCCCACCTTGGCCGAGTCCGGCTTTCCCGGCTTCGACGTGCATTCCTGGTTCGGCCTCGCGGCGCCGGCCGGCACGCCGCGCGCGGTGCTGGAGCGGCTCAGCGCCGAGCTGGCCAAGGCGCTGGCGCAGCCCGAGCTGCGCCAGCGGCTGACGGACATGGCGGCGACGCCCGCGCCGTCCACGCCGGAGCAGATGCGCCACTTCATCGCCAGCGAGATCAAGCGCTGGCGCACGGTCGTGAAGGCGTCAGGCGCCACCGCCGACTGATGGCGCCGGTCTCGGGTACCCACGCAGTCACCTCCGTGGCGTCAACAGGCCCCACTGCCCGCACCAGAATCCCCACCATGACCCCCATCGATTTCTTCTGGCGCGCCGCGCAACGCTGGCCCGCGCGCACCGCCATCCAATGCCCGCAAGGGGCACTGAGCTTTGCCGAACTGGCCGGCCGCGTGGCCGCACTGGCCGCGGCCTATCGTGAAATGGACGCGTCCACGGACGGCCGTGTCGCCATCTGCGCCGGCAACGGCGTCGACCACCTCGTCGCCCTGCTGGCGGTGCTGGCGGCCGGCAAGGTGTGGGTGCCGCTGAACCCGAAGAGCACGGCGCCGGAGCTGCGCCGCATCGTCGACGTGACCGAGCCCGCCATCCTGGTGCTGGACGACGCGGGCGCGGCCCTGCTGGAAGGTGCGCCCGGCGCGCGCATCCATGCCGGCCACGCGCCCGCGGGCGCCACCACGGTGGCCGCGCTGTGCCAGCGCCATGCCGGCGCGGCGCCGCCGGCGCTGCCACCCGACCGCGAGGCGACGCAGGCCCTGAAGTTCACCGGCGGCACCACCGGCCTGCCCAAGGGCGTGATGCAGCCGCGCCGCGCCTGGACCGCGTGCATCGTGAACCAGGTGCAGGCCTGGGGCCTGACCGAGGAAGACCGCTACGTCATCGCCGCGCCGATCACGCACGGCACCTCCACCTACCTGCTGCCGGTGCTGGCCCAGGGCGGCTGCCTGGTATTGCCCGAAGGCAGCGGCCCGGAAGCGGTGCGGCGCGCCTTCCGTGACCAGGGCGGCACGCTGTCCTTCATGCCGCCCACCCTGATCTACATGCTGATGGCCTTGCCCGGCGCCGCGCGCAGCGACTACCCGCGCCTGCGCCGGCTGATCTACGGCGGCGCCCCCATGCCACCGGAGAAGGTGCGGCAGGCGCGCGAGTTCTTCGGCCCGGTGCTGTGCACCACTTACGGCCAGACCGAGGCGCCGCAGATCCTCACCTCGCTGCGGCCCGAGGACTTCGACGATCCCGCGCTGGCCGCCTCGGTCGGCCGCGCCAGCTGGTTCACCGACGTCGCGGTGATGTCCCCCGACGGCCGCCTGCTGCCCCAGGGCGAGATCGGCGAGGTGGTGGTGCGCGGCGACCTGGTGATGACCGGCTACTGGCGCCTGCCCGAGAAGACCGCGGAGACGCTGGTGGACGGCTGGCTGCACACCGGCGACCGCGGGCTCATCGACGAACGCGGCTACCTGTTCCTGAAGGACCGGCTGCGCGACGTCGTCATCACCGGCGGCTTCAACGTCTACCCGGTGGACGTGGAGAACGCGCTGGGCCAGCACCCGGCGGTGCACGAGTGCGCGGTGTTCGGCCTGCCCGACGACAAGTGGGGCGAGGCCGTGCAGGCCGCGGTGCAGCTGCGCCCGGGCATGGCGGCCGACGAAGCCGCGCTGCAGGCCTTCGTGCGCGAGCGGCTGGGGCCGGTGGCCACGCCCAAGCGCATCCATTTCCATGCCGACCTGCCGCGCTCGCCGGTGGGCAAGGTGCTGAAGAGCAGCGTGCGTGCGCTGGCCCTGGCCGCGCAGGGCGCGGTCGACGAAGCCGGAGAAAAGCCATGAACGACACCCGCCACGCGACGCCGCCGGTGACGCGCCTGTGCCGCCACACGCTCACCAGCCTGCACTACCGCGACGCCGACCTGGTGCAGGACCTGCTGGGCCGCAGCACCTTCACCGAGGTGATGCTGCGCCAGATCCTCGGCCGCGTGCCGCGCCCGGTGGACCTGCGCATCGCCGACCTGGTGCTGATCGTGCTGATGGAGCACGGCCTCACGCCCAGCGCCATCTCCACGCGCCTGGTCTACATGAGCGCGCCGGAGAACCTGCAGGGCGCCGTCGCTGCCGGCTTGCTGGCCGTGGGCAGCAGCTTCGTCGGCACGATGGAGAACTGCTCGCGCCTGCTCGACCGCCTGCTGGCCGCGGCCGACCCCGACGCCGAGGCGCTGGCCATCGCGCAGGAACACCAGGCACGGCGCCAGCCCATGCCGGGCTTCGGCCACCACCTGCACAAGCCGGTCGACCCACGCGCCTACAAGCTGCTGGACCTGGCCGGTGAAGAGCCCGAGCTGGCGGGCACGCACCTGCGCGCGCTGCGCAGCCTGTCGCGCGCGGTCGATGCGGTGGCCGGCCGGCCGATAACGATCAATGCGACCGGGGCCGTGGCGGCGCTGCTGGGCGAGATCGGCGTGCCCACCGGCGTGATGCGCGGCTTCGCGGTGATCTCCCGCGCCGCGGGCCTGGTGGCGCACATCGTCGAGGAACAGCAGTCGCCCTCGGGCCGCTTCATCTGGGAAACGGTGGAGCAGGCGATGCCGACGGTGGGCGGGGAGGACGCCGGCGGCGGCGCCCCAGGCGTTAGATAACCCGCAAAAGGCGCGTACCGGCCGCGCCCTAGGCCGACGCGGCCGGCGCTGCGGCCTGCACCACGGGCAGCGGCAGCTCCACCCGGAAGCGGCTGCCGCGGCCCAGCTCGCTGCTGACCTGCACCTGGCCGCCCATGTCGTGCAGCAGCGCGCGGGTGATGGCCAGGCCCAGGCCGGTGCCGCCGCGGCGGCTCTCGGTGTCGCCCGCCTGCTGGAAGGGCAGGAAGATGCGCTCGAGGTCCTCGGCGCGCATGCCGGTGCCGGTGTCTTCCACGTCCAGGCGCAGCAGCACCTGCGACGGGCCTTGCGGCTCCGCGCTCACGCGCAGCGCCACGGTGCCCTCGTCGGTGAACTTGATGGCGTTGCCCAGCAGGTTCAGCAGCACCTGGCACAGCCGGCGTTCGTCGGCCAGCACGGACGCGGGCAGGTCCGGCGCGGCATCGAAGACCAGCGCCAGGCCTTTTTCCTCGGCCTTCACCCGCAGGATCTCCAGCGTGGCCTGCAGGTAGGACGGCATGGGCAGCGGCACCGGGTTCAGCTCGACGCGGCCGGCCTCGATGCGCGCCAGGTCCAGGATGTCGTTGACCAGGGCCAGCAGGTGCTCGCCGCTCTGGTGGATGGTGTTCAGGCCCCGCTCCTGCCGCGGGCTGAGGCCGTTCTCCAGGGCCAGCAGCTGCGCATAGCCGAGCACCGAATGCAAGGGCGCGCGCAGCTCGTGGCTCATGTTGGCCAGGAACTCGCTCTTCGCGCGGCTGGCCGCCTCGGCCGCATGGCGGGCCGCGCGTTCGGCCTGCAGCAGCCGGGGCGCGGTGGCCTCGTCGGCGGGCGGGCCGTCATGGGTGTCCAGCTTCGACAGGATGCCCTGCACCTGGCGCTTCACCGCCTCTTCGCTCAGGCCCAGGGCGCGCGCGATGTCGGCGCAGGCCTCGCCCTCGGCAATGAACCGCAGCACGCTGACCTCCGCCGGCATCAGGCCGCTGTCCGCCGCCTGCTCCGCGAGTTCGACGGAGGTTTCCGAAGGCAGCGCGTTGCGCCCGCGGTGCACCGAGCGGATGGCTTCGAGCAGTTCCCGGTGCAGCGCGTTCTTCAGCAAATAGCCGCAGGCCCCGGCCTGCAGGGCACGTTCGGCCTGCGCGTCGTTGGCATAGGTGGTCAGCACCATGATGCGCGCGTCCGGGCACTCGGCCCGGATGGCGCTGATCGCGTCGAGCCCGCTCATGCCGGGCATCTGGATGTCCATCAGCGTGATGTCGGGGCGGTGGGCGCGGAACTGTTCGAGGGCTTCGCGCCCGTTCGATGCCTCGGCCACCACCGCCATGTCGGGTTCCGAACCCAGCAGCATGGCAATGCCTTGCCGGACGATCGGGTGGTCGTCGACGCAAAGGACCTTGATCGGGGTCAAGTGTTTCGTCAT
>CBIHPZ010000256.1:0-5893 GCA_966211865.1 uncultured Aquabacterium sp. | reverse complement strand
CAAGACCGTCACGCTGGTCGTGCCCTTCCCGCCCGGTGGCTCCACCGATTCGATCGCGCGCGCCATCGGCCCCAAGCTGCAGGAGAAGTTCGGCCAGACCTTCGTGGTCGACAACAAGGCCGGCGCCACCGGCACCATCGGCGCGGCGCAGGTCAAGCGGTCGCCGGCGGACGGCTACACCTTCCTCGTCACCTCGCTCGGGCCGCTGGTGATCGCCCCGCACCTGATCAAGAACGTGCCCTACGACGCCGGCAAGGACTTCGACTTGCTGACCGTCGCAGTGCAGGCGCCCAACGTGCTGGTGGTGCCCGCCACGTCCGCGCACAAGAGCGTGGCCGACGTGATCGCCCACCTGAAGGCGCAGCCCGACCGCATGAGCTTCGCGTCCTCCGGCAATGGGTCATCCGACCACCTGACGGCGGAGCTGTTTTGGCTGCAGACCGGCACCAGCGGCACGCACGTGCCCTACAAGGGCGGCGCGCCGGCCATTTCGGACCTGCTCGGCGGCCAGGTGGAAGCCTCGTTCCAGAACGTCAACGCGGTGCTGCAGCACATCACCGCCGGCAAGCTGCGTGCTTTGGCCGTGACCGGGGACAAGCGCTCGCCGGTGCTGCCGAACGTGCCCACGCTGGCCGAGTCGGGCGTCAAGGGCGTGGACGTGTACTCGTGGCAGGCCATCGTCGCGCCCAAGGGGCTGCCGGCGGACGTGCGCGCCAAGATGCACGAAGGCCTCGTCGCCGCGCTGAACGACCCCAAGATCAAGCAGCAGTTCGCCGCGCTGGGTTTCGAGACCGTGGCCAACACGCCCGAGCAGTTCGCGGCCTTCCAGGCGCGTGAGAACGCGCGCTGGAAGCAGCTGATCGAGACCCGCAAGATCACGGCCGACTGAACCCGCCGCAGGAACGGAGTAACGCATGAACGCCACGTCCACCCCACGCGTCACCGAGCTGCGCGTCATCCCCGTCGCCGGCCGCGACAGCATGCTGCTGAACCTCAGCGGCGCGCACGGCCCCTTCTTCACCCGCAACCTGCTGATCCTGACCGACAGCGCCGGCCGCACCGGCGTGGGCGAGGTGCCCGGCGGCGAGAAGATCCGCCAGACGCTGGAAGACGCCCGCGCCCTGGTCGTCGGCCAGCCCATCGGCGCGCACCAGGGCCTGCTGCGCACCATCCAGCAGAAGTTCGCCGACCGCGACGCCGGCGGCCGCGGCCTGCAGACCTTCGACCTGCGCACCACCATCCACGCGGTCACCGCCATCGAATCCGCCCTGCTGGACCTGCTGGGCCAGCACCTGGAGGTGCCGGTGGCCGCGCTGCTCGGCGAAGGCCAGCAGCGCGACGCGGTGGAGATGCTGGGCTACCTGTTCTTCATCGGCGACCGCAACAAGACCGACCTGCCCTACGACAGCGACCCCGACAACGCCGACGCCTGGTCGCGCCTGCGCCACGAGGCCGCGCTAACGCCCGAAGCCGTCGTCCGGCTGGCCGAAGCCGCGCACGCCCGCTATGGCTTCAACGACTTCAAGCTCAAGGGCGGCGCGCTGAAGGCCGAGGTCGAGATCGAAGCCATCCGGGCCCTGCACGAGCGCTTTCCCGAGGCCCGCGTCACGCTGGACCCCAACGGCGGCTGGCTGCTGAAGGACGCCATCCGCCTGATGCGCGACATGCGCGGCGTGGTGGCCTATGCCGAAGACCCCTGCGGCGCGGAAGACGGCTTCTCCGGCCGCGAGGTGATGGCCGAGTTCCGCCGCGCCACCGGCCTGCCCACGGCCACCAACATGATCGCCACCGACTGGCGGCAGATGACGCATGCGCTGTCGCTGCAATCGGTCGACATCCCGCTGGCCGACCCGCATTTCTGGACCATGGCCGGCTCGGTGCGCGTGGCGCAGACCTGCCGCGACTGGGGCCTGACCTGGGGCTCGCACTCGAACAACCACTTCGACGTCTCGCTGGCCATGTTCACCCATGTCGGCGCCGCCGCACCCGGCCGCGTCACCGCCATCGACACGCATTGGATCTGGCAGGACGGCCAGCGCCTGACCAAGGAACCGCTGCAGATCCAGGGCGGCCTGGTGCAGGTGCCGAAGAAGCCCGGCCTCGGCGTCGAGCTGGACATGGCCGAGGTGGAGAAGGCGCACCTGCTCTACAAGCAGCACGGGCTGGGGGCGCGCGACGACGCCGTCGCCATGCAATACCTGATTCCGGGCTGGACCTTCAATCCGAAGCGGCCGGCGATGGATCGCTGAAGAAGGGGCCCGCGGTGCAGCGCCGCGGGCCATCATCCTCTAGGCGACGAAGTACTCGACCGCCTGCGCCTCCCACGGCACCGGCACTTCCCAGCGGTGCAGCATGCGCGCAAGGTCCTTGTTGCCCAGCGTGGTGTCGCGCTTGGCATTGCGCCTGAACACCTCGGGCTCCGGCGCCTCCAGGTACACCAGCCGCACCTCGGCACCGTAGGCGTACAGCAGGTCCAGCGTCTTTCCTCGCATGTCCGCCGACAGGTGCGTCGCGTTCCAGACGAAGGGCCGCCTGTCGCGCAGCAGCGCCCTCGCCTTGTCCACCGCCCGGTGCGCGGCCTTGCCGTCGTTCTCGCCGTGCTTCAGGCCCAGTTCCGCGCGCGCATCGTCGAAGGACACCACGGGCAACGCGGCGGCATGGCGGCGCACCCAGGTGTCCTTGCCCGCGGCCGGCATGCCGCACATCACGGTCACGGCGCTGCCCGGCTCGCGGTGCAAGGCGTAGGCCGGATCGATGGCCATGCCGCGCGCGTACATCAGCCGGGTGTGCGGGTCCGCCGCCGGCCAAGGCCCATCCAGGCAGCCCTGCTCGCGCGCCAGTTCCACGAACAGCTCGATGTCGGCCAGGTGGCTGGCCTGGTCCTGGCAGATGCGGCCCCGCATGTCGGCCCGCGCGACGCAGGCCAGTTCTTCATTCACGAGTTCCCATGACAGCCGGCGCACCAGGTACTCCGGCGCCTCGCCGCGGCGGCTGTTGAAGATGAAGAAGGGCAGCTGGTGCACGGCGATGAGCCGGCACACCGCCTCGCGCTGCGCAAACGGCATCCCGGCCCGCCACAGCAGCCCGCGTGCATCGACCGCGCCGCGCTTCGAGTGGCCCGGCTGGCCGATGGCACCGGTGACGGGGTCGATCACCGTCGTGGCGGGCTTCGCAATGTCGTGCAGCAGCGCAGCCAGGAACATCACCTCGCGCCGCGGCTCGGCAGCGGCCTGCCAGGCCTCGTCGCCGAGCAAGGCGTCCAGCACCATGCGCGTGTGCAGGCCCACGTTGCCTTCCGCATGGTGGCGCGGGTCCTGCGGGGTGGTCTCCAGCGCCAGCAGGCCCGGCACCGCTTCGCACAGCGCCGCCCAATCGAAGCGGGCACCCGGCGCCGGCACCAGCGACCTCAAGTCGTTCCAGTTCATGATTCTTCTCCTAACGTCTGATCTTCACGGCAGGCTGGCGACGAAGCGCTGCGGCTCGAAGGCCTGCAGCTCGTCCAGCGAGCCGATGGTGTGCAGGCCCAGCGCGTCCCAACCCACCGTGGGCGCCGGCGCGAACAGGTCCACGCCCTCGGCCAGCCGGTTCGGCAGGATGGGCCGCGCCAGGTGGTGCGAGCCGCTGTCGAGGATGGTCTGCAGGAAATCGGGGCGCACCAGCTTGTAGCGGGCCTCCACGAAGTCCTCGTTCTCCACCTTCAGGTACAGGCCCTCGGACGCGTCGCTGGCGCTGGTCTGCTGCCAGGCCAGCGCCAGCGGCAGTCCTTCGCGCCGCACCTGCTGCTCGAAATTCGCGCGCCAGTGGCGGCTTTTCGCCAGCGAGCGGTAGACCAGCTTCCACAGCAGCTTCGGCTGCGTGGGCATGGGCCCCGCGTACAGCACCGGCACGGACACCACCGGCAGGCCGGCCAGCATGTCGCGCCGGCGCCGGGTGGACAGGAACCGGCCACTGGCGCGGTCCAGCAGGTCGAACTCCAGCAGGAAGTGCGGCAGGCGGTCGTACCAGACCGAGTGCTTGGCGTACATCGCCTCGCCATACAGCAGCCAGCGGTCTTCCAGGCGCGCGAGCAGCGCATCGGCATGCGCATGCGCCCAGGGCTTGAGCCAGTTGAACTGCCGCTCGCTGCCGCCGCCGCTCAGGTAGTGGCCGCGCGACTGCAGCAGCAGCTCGCCGCCTTCGCTGAAGGACAGGCCGCAATTGGCACCGTCCATCTTTTCCTCGATCACGACGAAGCGGCCGGCCAGTTGCGCCAAGGGCAGTTGGTCCGATGCGTCGTCGCCCGGTTGCAGGCGGGAACCCTGCAAATGCGCGGTGCGCGGATAACGCGCAATGTCGCGTGAATGGATGTTCATGGTCGTCTCCAGCGCGATGCCGCCACACGGCCGCCGGCACAAGGGCCTGGGCGTGCGACGCGAATCGCGTCCATTGGGAATGGGGACCGACGACGGACGCGACGACATGGCCCGGCCTGCAGCGGGATGCTGCAAGCGGCATGTCGATCGGAATCAGGATTCAAGCCACAGCGCCGCACCGGGAGGGCCCCGGCGGTTCAGGCAGGCTGCGGCTGCGTGCCTCCTCAGGCGATGGTGCGGACCGGGCTTTCAACCGGCAGGCTCATGGCGTGCCCGGCGGTCGAGAGGGGTCGGCGCCTCGCGGAGGATGCGAGTCGTCGGCTTCAGGCGGTGACGAGGGCGCGGGGCACGGTGGAACTCCGGAACAGGAGGTTGAGCGAAATCTGAAGGGGCGCGACCATACCGTGACGGGCGCGGCAATGCAAGCCATTGCGCCACGCCATCTCCATTCACCCCCCACGAAACTGCACCCGCCGGTTCTCCGGCGCCAGCGGATCAATGCCCTCGATCGGCTGGCTCATCCCCAGCCCCACGTCACGCAGGCGCTGCGGCGCAATGCCGTGGCGCTGCGAGAGGTACTGCTTCACGGCCGCGGCGCGGCGGCGGGACAGCTGCTGGTTGTAGTCCTCGCTGCCGGTCGCGTCGGTGTGGCCTTCGATCACCACGCTGCGGCCCGGCGGCAGCAGCTTGATGCCGGCGGCGATCGCGTCCAGCTGCTCGCGCGCCTGCGGCAGGATCACGCTGGAATCGAATTCGAACTGCACCGGGGCGGACAAGGCGCTGGCAGGCGCGCCCGCCTCCGCTTCGGCCGACGGCGAAGCCGCGTCGCCGTCCAGCAGGCGAATGGAGCGCGTGCGGCCGCGCCCGGGCGCGTCGCCGGAGAGGATCTGCCGCACCTGCTGCGGGTCGATGCGCTGCCCTTCGCGGTAATGCACGGTAGACCCTTCGGGGTGCTGCCCCGTGGCCTGCGGCCAGGCCACGCTGGACCCCAGCGCCAGCAGCATGAAGGCCAGCGCCTCCAGGCCCCAGGCACGCCAGTTCAGGCCCAGCACCGCAGCGCGGACAAGCCGGCACAAAGCGGACGGTCGCGGCATCCGGATCTCCTCAATCCGCTGCAATTGCGGACTGCCCCTGGGTTGCGGCGGCGCGCGTTCCGGTTCAATCTTCCGGCCATGATCGCGCTGCGCATTCTTCAGCGCCCCGATGGGGCTCCCGCCGGCCCGCGGCTGCATGCCGTCAGCACCGCCGGTGCCACGCTGGGCCGCGCGCCCGATTGCGACATCGTGCTGGACGACCCGCAGCGCGTCGTGTCGCGCCGCCACGCGTGGCTGGCCTCGGACGGGCGCGGGCAGGCGCTGGTGCGCTGCCTGAGCACCATCTCGCCGATGACGGTGAACGGCGAGCGCCTGGCCGCCAACCAGGAATGCGCGCTGCGCGCCGGCGACCGCCTGGGCATCGGCGGCTTCGAGCTCGCCATCGAATCCATGGACATCGCGGCATCGGCACCGCGCGCGGACCCCTACGCGCCGACCATGGCGGCC
>CBIHPZ010000255.1:0-5896 GCA_966211865.1 uncultured Aquabacterium sp. | reverse complement strand
CTTCGTTGGTGTGCATGCCTTGTTGCCTGTTGCGTATCACATCCAACGCATCCAGGCCGTCGGGCTCCCGCCCGAGAAAACCGCAGCATCGTGTCCCATCTTTCCAGTCATTCCAATCTCCCCCGCCTGCAACGCGCATTCGCCCGCGCCGGCATCCAGCTTCGCTACGAGAACGGCGTCTACCGCGTCCATGACGACACGGCCGATGCCTTCATCCTGCTGCCTGCATCGCTTCCGCTGGAAGAGAAGGCGGTGCGTCAATTGCTGGCGTTTGCGGCCGTCCGCTCGCCAGCTGGCGAACGGGTGGCCTGCGCCGCGTGTGCCACGCCGGATTTCCACCCGGGGGCCATGGCGCCAGTGGGCTCAATCGTTGCCACGCAAGGCGACGCCGTGATTCCCGCGGCCATCGGCACGGACATCAATTGCGGCATGCGGCTGCTGTCCACCGGCTTGTCCCTGGCCGCGGTGGCGCCGAACAAGTCGCGCCTGGTCGACCGCCTGAAAGCGGTGCTGCTGCAGAACGAACGCGATGTGCCTGTTGCGACGGCCGCATTCAAAGCTTTGTTCGACGGCGGCCCGGCGGCCTTCATCGACGCCGTGCGCCCTGAGGGACTGTGGGCCACCGTGGACCGCGATCGACTCATGGACGAGGCCACGCGATCGATCGGCCTCGCCGAATTCCGGGCCCATTCACGCCATGCGCCCGAAGCCTTCGTGCGTGGTCGCGAGACCTTTCGCGACCCTTGTCTCGGCACGCCGGGCTCGGGCAATCACTTCATTGAACTGCAGGTGGTTGATGCAGTGCTCGATCGGCACGCTGCCTATGCCGCCGGCCTGCGCGTGGGTGATGTGGTGGTGATGATCCACAGCGGGTCGCGGGACCTGGGCTTCCACGTCGGCATGCGCTGGATGGACCGTGCGCGTGACGCGTGGCCGCCCGGTGTCCGCCATCCCGAAAGCAGGCTGTACGCGCTGACTGGGCCACTGGCTGCCGAGTATCTGGAAGCGATGGGCGTGGCGGCGCGCTATGCCTGGCTCAACCGCGTGGTGCTGGGCGAAATGGTTCGCCGCGTGTTTTCTGAAGTGCTGGCATCGGACGGCTTGCGCCTGGTGGTGGACGTGCCGCACAACGTGGTGCTGCACGAGAACGGCATGAACATCCACCGCAAGGGCGCCACGCCGGCGCGGGATGGCGACCTGGCCTTGATTCCAGGGTCGATGGGCGACCATTCGTACATCGCGCGTGGCCTGGGCCACGTCGATTGGCTGTCATCTTGCAGCCATGGGGCGGGCCGCCGGCTGCGCAGGCAGGAGATGCGGGTGCGGGCTGTTCCCGCGGATTCGCAGGCCGGTTGGGAATGCGTGACGCTGCGCGAAGAGCGCAGGATCGAGGAAGCGCCGCAGGCCTACAAGCCGATCGGCCCGGTGATGGAGGCCCAGGAAGAAGCGGGACTCATCCAGGCCGTGGCGCGCGTGCGGCCTTGGGTCACGTTCAAGGCCTGAGTGGCTGGGCTCGAGTGGCTTTGTCGGCACTGCGCCACGCCAATGACGTGGTGCAGTGCCGTTCCTGTTGCGAATGCGCGCAGGCTCCACGATAATCCGCTCACCATGAAGTTCAGCAACGCAATCAAGGCGAGCATCGCCAGCCACAGCGCTCCATAGCGCCTTTCGATTGCATTGCACGGAAGGCTCGCTGCCTTCCGGCCCGATAACCCCGGCAGGCATTCCTTCCGGGGTTTTTTGTTTCCAGGGTTCTTCCATGCGCACCTACGACAAGCTGATTGCCACGATTCCTGCCCGCCGGGGTGTGGATCTCGTGTGCTCGCGCTCCGGCGTCGCCATTCATCTCCGTCGCTAGCCCCATCAGGCGAATCAGCCTGGGGGCGGCGCATGGCCTCCAGGTATCCGAAAGATTCGCCATGAACTCGACAACCAGAAAACTGCGCAACATCGGCGTCATTGCCCACGTGGACGCGGGCAAGACCACCACCACCGAACGCATCCTGTTCTACACGGGCCGCATCCATCGCCTGGGCGAGGTGCACGACGGCACGACGCAAACCGACTTCGACCCCGAGGAGCGGCGGCGCGGCATCACCATCAACAGCGCGGCCACCAGCGTGCAGTGGCAAGGCGTGCAGATCAACCTGATCGACACGCCGGGACACATCGACTTCAACATCGAGGTGAACCGTTCTCTGCGCGTGCTCGACGGTGCGGTCGTGGTCTTCGACGGCGTGGCCGGCGTGGAACCGCAGACCGAGACCAATTGGCGCCTGGCCGACAAGTACCGCGTGCCGCGCATCGCCTTCGTCAACAAGCTCGATCGCGTGGGCGCTGATTTCCATCGGGTCGTGGCGATGATGGAAGAGCGTTTGGGCGTGACGGTGCTGCCGCTGCAACTGCCGATTGGTGCAGAGGCCGATTTCCGTGGCGTGGTCGACCTGGTGGCCATGAAGGCGCTGCTGTGGGAGCGCGATGACGCTCAGGTACCGCCGATCGTGATCGACGTGCCGGCCGAACTCGCTGCCGAGGCCGCCGCGCAACGCGCTCGCCTGATCGAGGCGGCGGTCGAACACGACGACGCGGCGTTGGACGCGTACTTGAAGGGGCAGCACATCGATGACCGGCTGCTGCGGTCCTGCATCCGCCGGGCCGTGCTGGCCGGCGCGTTCGTGCCGGCCTTGGCCGGTTCCGCGTTCAAAAACCGCGGTGTCGAGCCTCTGCTGGATGCGATCGTCAGCTACCTGCCGGCACCGGAGGACATCGCTCGTGCCGAAGGCGAGCCGTCGTCCGATGCGGACGGCCCGTTCGCGGCGCTGGCCTTCAAGGTCACGGCGGATTCACACGGCACGCTGGTGTTCGTGCGCGTCTACCGCGGGCGCTTGAAACCGGGCGACACGGTGCTGGACACGGGCACGGGGCGCCTGGAGCGCGTGTCCCGCCTGTACGAAGTGCATGCGGCCACGCGTGTCGAGCGCAGCGAGCTGGTGGCGGGCGACATCGCGGCCATCGTCGGCCCGAAGGAGACGGTGACGGGCCACACGCTGTGCGCCCCGGCGCATCCCCTGCGCCTGGAGCAGATCAGCATCCCGGCGCCGGTGATCGACGTGGCGGTGGAGCCGAAGACGCGGGCGGATGCGCCGGCCTTCGCGAAGGCGCTGCAGGCGCTGCTGAAGGAGGACCCGAGCCTGGCGCTGCGGCATGACGCCGAGTCGGGGCAGACCATCCTCTCCGGCATGGGCGAATTGCAGCTGGAGGTCACGCTGGAGAAGCTGCGTTCACGCCATGGCGTGGAAGCGGCGGTGGGGCGGCCGCAGGTGGCCTACCGCGAGACCATTTCAAGATCGATGGAGGTTCATCATGTCCACAAGAAGCAGACCGGCGGCCCCGGACAGTTCGCCGAGGTGACGCTGCGCTTCGAGCCGCTGGCCCGGGGCGAAGGCATCCGTTTCGACAGCCGCATCGTCGGCGGCGCGGTCCCGCGCGAATTCATTCCGGCCGTGGAGCAGGGGGTTCGTAGGGCAGCGGAAAGCGGCGTGCTGGGCGGCCATCCGTGCGTGGACTTCGCGGCCACGCTGCTGGACGGCGCCTTCCACGAGCGTGATTCGTCCGCGCTGGCCTTCGAGCTGGCCGCGGCCGGCGCCGCGCGCGAAGCCTTTGCCAAGGCGGCGCCGCGGTTGCTGGAGCCGCTGATGGCGGTCGAGGTGAGCACCCCGGTGGCGCACCTCGGCGATTGCATCGGCGACCTGCACCGGCGGCGCGGCACCGTTCGCGGTCAGCAGCTGCGTGGCAACGTGGCGGTCATCGAGGCCGCCGTGCCGTTGAAGGAGATGTTCGGCTACATCGGCAGCTTGCGCGCGCTCTCGTCGGGCCGCGCCAGCTTCACCATGCAGTTCGAGCGTTATGAACTGGCGCCGGCGGCCGTGCAGGCTGCGCAGGCGGACCAGCCGGTCCATTGACGCCAAGCCAGGCCGCCGCGGTTCACACCGCGGCGGCTTCTTTCATGGGCGCTTCAGTTCTTCATGGCGATCTCGATGCCGGCCCTGAACTCGGCGATCGCCGGGTCGACGGCGTTCATGGCCTGCACGCAATTCGCCCGCACCGCGCCGCCGGCCCCATTCGAGGAATGCTGCACTGACTGCGGTGCCGCGCATGCGCCACAGTGGGTGCAGACTTGGCCGGGGCCTGTCACGCCAGGAGGCGGCAATGATGCGAGCGGATCAAGGTGCTGGATACGCGCTGGGGCGGCTGGGCGCGATCACCATGGCCCTGGGTGGCGCCGGCCTGCCGCTGGCTGCCGCGGCGCAGGCGGCGCCGACCCTGGACCTTGGCAACGGCAGCTATACGCTGGCCGTGCCTTATGTGGAATATGGCAGTGGCGCCGCGAGGCGGGCCTATGCCGCCCGGCTGGGCGCCTTGGCACTGGACAGTTTCCAGCTGGATGCCGCCTCGGTGCAGGCCACCGCGGTGGTGGCCAACGCACGGGAGCCGGCGCGCCTGGACGTGGCGGGCGCGGGCTATCGGCTGACGCTGCCTTACCTGGAGTTCACCGGCAGCGGCGCCACGCGGGCGTATGCCGCGACGCTCACCAGCACCGACCTGGCGCGTTTCACCGTGGACCCCGCCTCGGTGCGGGAAGTGGCCTTGCGCGAGCTGCCGCGTCCTTCAGGCGTCAGCGTCACTGAAGTGAACCAGCGGACGGTGGGCGCGCGGACCTTCGGCTCGTCGAGCCAATGGCTGGTGAACTGGTCGGCGCCGGTGGGCATGGTGGTGGACCATTACGAGCTGAGCGCGACCGAGGCGGTGATGAACACGCGTGTCAGCGCCAGCGTGGCGGGTGCCGCGACCAGCGCCGCGCTGTCGGGGCTGAAGGCGGCCACGGCGTATTCGGTGGTGGTGAAGGCCTGCCAGGACAGTGCCTGCCATCGCTCCTCCACGTCGGCGGCGGCGAATGCCACCACGCCCCCCGAATACTGGCAACTGCAGGGCAGCGGCAACACGGTGGCCACGCTGATGCAGCCGGTGGCCGATGGCAATGCGCGGCTCAGCGCCACGCGCTTCGGGCCGGAAGCCGGCGCCACGGCCAACACCGTGCAGTTCTATTACGGGCCCAAGGGCGTCAACGGCCTGGCCGTTGCATCCAGCGGCACGGTGACCGCGGGCAACCCGGCCAGCTACCTGTCTTTCACCAGCCTGGCGGCCAGCAGCGGCTTGCGCTCACCCCCGAATCCCACCAGCGGCATCAAGACGATTGCCACCGGCCAGGGCGTGCCGCTGTCGGCCGCGCTGGGCGCCAAGGTGCGCCTGTTCTTCGAAGCCCAGGGCGCCGATGGCAAGAACCGCATCTATTCGATCGACAGCGTGGACGGCCACCTGGGCCGCGACTTCCACCAGGGCGCGGCCAGCACCTGCGGCAGCAGTGCCGACTACGAGGCCGGCGGCGCCTGCCCGGCCACGCTGGTCATCGGTGTGGAAGGCGATGGCGCCCAGGCCAACGCGCGCATCGCCAACGCGCGGCAGAACAAGCTGGCCTGGCCCACGCAGTCCGATTGGCGCTGGGACGGCGCGGCCGGCGCCTTCATGGTCTTCACGGTGGACCAGATCGCCGGCTGCTCGACCAGGACGCACAACCATGCCTATGCGGTGTGGAACGGCAGCCGCTTCGTCGTGCAGTACGCGAGCGACGGCTGCCCCAAGATGTTCGTCGGTGCGCAGGCGGCCTTGCCGATGCACGTGGGTGGCGCGCGGTACAAGATGTATTACGGCGATCCCTCGGTCACCGCCGGCAAGGTCAATGGCTCGTCGCTGCCCTTCGTGGGCCCGAAGCGCCTCATCTATGCCGACGGCGCCAGCAGCGGCCCGGCGACGACGGTGGAATTCGAGGACTGGGAAG
>CBIHPZ010000254.1:0-5925 GCA_966211865.1 uncultured Aquabacterium sp. | reverse complement strand
CGCATCGCGCTGCTGATGAGCGACCTGCGCAATCCCTTCTTCTCCGCCATTGCGCGCAGCTTCCAGCAGCGCTTCCAGGCCTTGTGGCCGGCGCCCGCGCAGCTCAGCGTGCAGTCCGCGGGCTTCGACCACGACCGCCAGGCCTCGCACCTGGACAAGGCCCTGGCGCAGGGCGTGGACCTGATCGTGGTGTCGCCCATCGATGCCAAGCTGCTGGCGCCTGCCGTTGAGCGCGCACGCCAGGCCGGCGTCAAGGTCATCGCGGTGGATTCCGCCGTGCCCGGCGCCGACCTGACGGTGATGACCGACAACCTCTCCGCCGGCCGCAGCGCCTGCGAGCACCTGTTCCAGCGCATGGGCGGGCGCGGCACGCTGGCCATCATCCACGGGCCGATGAACACCGCCGCCATGGACCGCGTGCGCGGCTGCCGCGAGGTGCTGGCGCGCCACCCGCAGATCACGCTGGTGGCCGAGATGTACACCGGCGGCGGCACCAAGGAAGGCGGGCTGGAGCGCATGGTGGCCATCCTGCTCGGCACGCCGCGCCTGGACGGTCTTTTTGCGATCAATGACCCGAGCGCGCTGGGCGCCGAAACGGCCGCGCGCGAAGCCGGCCGCACCGAGATGGCCATCACCAGCGTCGATGGGTCGGACGAGGTGTCCGCGCGGCTGCGCGACCCCGGCTCGCGCATCATCGCCACCGCCGCGCAGGACCCGCATGCCATGGGCCGGCTGGCCGCCGAAGGGGCGGTGCGCCTGCTGAAGAAGCAGCCCGTGCCGCAACCGATGGTGGTGCTGCCGCCGCGCCTGGTCACCAGTGCCAACGTGCGCGACTACCCAGGGTGGAGCCGGCCATGAACCTCGCGCCGACGACGGTGAAGCACGAGATCCTGATCGTCGACGACGACGAAGGGCTGTGCGAGACGCTCTCCGCGGTGCTCGAAGCCGCGGGCTTTGCCGCGCACGCGGTGCCGGACGGCGCGGCCATGCTGGCGGCGCTGTCGCGCGGCGCCTATTCGATGGTGCTGATGGACCTGAAGCTGCGCCACGAAGACGGCATGGAACTGGCGCGCCAATTGCGCCAGCGCTCGCGCATTCCCATCATCATGCTCACCGGCCAGGGCGACGACACCGACCGCGTGCTGGGCCTGGAAACCGCGGCCGACGACTTCGTGATGAAGCCGTTCAACAACCGCGAATTGGTGGCCCGCATCCGCGCGCTGTTGCGCCGCAGCACCGAATTGGGCAATGCGCGCGCCAGCCGCGGGGACCCGGTGAGCCACGAGCGCTACCGCTTCGCCGGCTGGGTCATCAACATCACCACGCGCAAGCTGTACCGCGAAGACGGCACCGAATGCGAATTGACGCAGGGCGAATTCGCCTTGCTCGAAGTCTTCGTGATGTCGCCGGGCCGCATCATCTCGCGCGAGCAATTGCTGATGAAGACGCGCAGCGGCGAATCGGCGGCATTGGACCGCACCATCGACGTGCTGATCCTGCGCCTGCGCCGCAAGATCGAGCTCAACCCGGCGCAGCCGCAGATCATCCGCACCGAACGCGGCCTGGGCTACCGCTTCACCACCGACATCAGCCGCTGCTGATCGCCATGCGGTCCGTGTCGCGACACCATCGAAACGGCAGCGCCCCGTGAACCTGTGGCCCACCAGCGTGCGCCAGCGGTGGAACCTCACCGTGTGGGCGCTCGTGGCCACCACCGGGGTGCTGGCGGTCACGGGCGTGGTGTCGCTGCTCAGCGCGCGGCAGGCGGCTTCGGTCTTCGACGAGAAGGTGCTGCCCAACGTCTCCAAGTCGCTGGAACTGGCCGAGCGCGTGTCGCACCTGTCGGCCACCGCGCCCTACGTGGCGGAGGTGGCCATCGTCTCCAAGCTGGCGCAGGACAGCGCCGAGCTGAAGACCCGGCAGGACGAGGTGCAGGCGCTGATGCGCGCCCTGCCGCTGGTGCGCGAGAACGCCGCCGAACTGGCCGGCCTGCTGGGCCAGCTGCTGTCCAGCGTGGACGAGCTGGTGGACGTGAAGCGGCGCGACCTGTTCCTGCGGGAAGACATGCAGTCGTGGCTGTTCGCGCTGGAGCAGTCGAGCGGCATAACGGCAAAAGACGATGGCCGTGCCTCCGTGCAGGCGCTGCAGGACGCCTTGACGCTGCGCATGCTGCAGCTGGCCGCGGCGGCGCCGAACGCCGCGGACCTGGCGCGGCTGCAGGCCGACTTCGAGTCGCAGGTGGCGCGCCCGCCGGCCTCGGACATGGCCGCGTCGATCTTCGCCACCCGCCGCAACCAGCTGCAGCTGGAGAACCGCAAGTCCTACCTGCTGGCGCGCACCCGGGTGCTGTCGGACCAGGTCACCGCGTCGGTCAACGCCCACGTGCGCAGCGTGCGTGAAGACGTGCGCGCCCGCAAGGACGCGCTGCTGGTCGTCGTGGGCACGGGCACCACCGGGGTCATCGTGGTGTCCGCGTTGGCGGCGGTGATGCTGGCCGCGGCGGTGCTGCTGGTGCGGCGGTCATTGGGGCGGCTGGAACAGGTGACGCATTCGATGAGCACGCTGGCCGCCTCCGGCGTGCAGGGCGATCCGCTGGACGTCGAGGAACAGGACGAGATCGGTGAGCTGGTGAAGGCCTTCAACGTGTTCCGCGCCAATGCGCTGTCCATGCAGCGCATGGCCAGCAGCATGTCCGAGCAGACGCGGCTGTTGGAGACGGTGTTCGACACCATCAGCGACGGCCTGAGCGTCTTCGACCGCCACGGCCGCCTGGTGGCCTGGAACCCGCGTTACCTGGAACTATTGGGACTGGACGGTGCCCGCGTGCACGAAGGCATGACGCTGACCGAGGTGCAGGCGCTGCTGCCCGGGGTGGCGGTGCAAGGCACGGCCGACGACGGCGCCGAGCCCTTGGCGGCCTTCAACGAATTGCGGTTGCGCGAGGCGCGCAGCATCGAAGTGACCCTGCCCACGGGCCGCGTGCTGAGCTTCCGCAGCCAGCCCATGCCGGACGGCGGCTTCGTCACGCTGTACGCCGACCTGACCGAGCGCCGCGCCATCGACCTGCAATTGCGGCAAAGCCAGAAGATGGAGGTGCTGGGCCAATTGACCGGCGGCGTGGCCCACGACTTCAACAACCTGCTGGCCGCCATCATGAGCAACCTGCAATTGCTGGAGTCGGACGAATCGCTGTCGCCCGCGGCCGGCAAGGTGGTGGAACGCGCACTGAAGGCGTCCGAGCGCGGTGCGTCCTTGACCCGGCGCATGCTGGCCTTTGCGCGGCGCCAGCCGCTGCAGGCCGAGGCGGTGGACGTGGACGCGATGATCGACGGCCTGCAGGACCTGGTGGCGCATTCCGTGGGCCAGGCCATCACCGTGCAGATGGACCTGCAGGCGGGCGGCGCCCGGGTCTTCATCGACCGCGGGCAATTGGAGAACGCGTTGCTGAACCTGGCCCTGAATGCCGCGGCCGCCATGCCGAATGGCGGCAGCCTGCGGTTTGCGACCCGGCGCGTGGGCGGCCAGATGGCTGCCGCGGAAGTGCTGGCCGATGCGGCGGCCCCGGCGGCGGGCGTGCGTGATGAGAGGGGCGCGGAAGCAGGCAAGGAATGGGTCGAGATCCGCGTGGCGGACACCGGCTCCGGCATGCCCGAGCAGGTGCTGCAGCGCATCTTCGAGCCCTTCTTCACCACCAAGAGTTTCGAAGGCAGCGGCCTGGGCCTGAGCATCGTCTACGGCTTCATCAAGCAATCCGGCGGCGACATCCACGCCGCCAGCCAATTGGGGCAGGGCACGGCATTCACGCTGCAATTGCCGGTGGTGGCCGCCCCCGTGCCGCGCGACCGCGTGGCCGCCCCGCCGCCGGTGGCGCTGCCCGAAGGCCTGCAATTGCTGCTGGTGGAAGACGACGCCGACGTGCGGCCGGCATTGCTGGACCTGCTCGGCCGCTCGGGTGTGGACGTGTCCGTGGCCACCTCGAAGCAGGAGGCCATCGAACTGCTGCAGCACGCCGAGGTCGACATCGTGCTGTCCGACGTGGGCCTGGGCCCGGAAGGCGACGGCCTGTCGCTGCAGGCCTGGGTCAAGTCCCACAAGCCCGGCATTCCCGTGGTGCTGATGTCCGGCCTGCCCAGCGACCTGCTGGCCCACCGCTACGCCGTGACCCCGCAGACCCAGGTGCTGCGCAAGCCGTTCTCCGCGGACGAGCTGGGAGAGGCGCTGGCGGGGGCGTTGGCGGCGTGAGGCGCCGCACAAGCAGCGCCACGGAATCCGGCGCAGGTTCCCCATTCAAGGGCAACAAGCGTTCGTTGCCGACCAAGCCCTGCGTGGCCTGCGGCCGGCCCATGACCTGGCGCAAGCGCTGGGCGCGCCACTGGGATGAAGTGAAGTACTGCTCCGACGCTTGCCGCCGCTCGCGCAACCCGGGAACCCGCCCGTGACCCGCCTGCGCACGCTTGTCGTCGTGCTGGGTGACCAGCTCGATCTGGACGCCGCGGCCTTCGATGGCTTCGACCCGCTGCAGGATGCGGTGTGGATGGCGGAGGTGGAGGAAGAGTCGACCCATGTCTGGTCGAGCAAGCAGCGCATCGCGATGTTCCTGGCTGCCATGCGCCACTTCGCGCAGGCGCTGGAAGCCGTGGGCCGGCCACTGCACTACACGCGGCTGGATGACCCGGGGAACCCGGGCAGCCTGGCGGCCGCCTTGCAGGCCGCATTGGTCCAATTCGCCCCGCAGCGGGTGGTGATGACCGCGCCCGGTGATTGGCGCGTCTGGCAATCATTGAAAGCGGTGGTGCAACAGGCGGGGCTGTCGCTGGAGGTCTGCGAAGACCGCCACTTCTTCTGCACCGTGCGCCAATTCGCCGCGCACGCGAAACAGCGCAAGTCAGTGCGGCTGGAGTATTTCTATCGCGAACTGCGCCAGCGCCACGGTGTGCTGATGGAGGACGGGCAGCCCGTCGGCGGCCGCTGGAACTTCGATGCCGACAACCGCGAGGCCTTCGGCCCGGGTGGCCCTGGCGCGCTGCCTGCGCGCAGCACCTTCGAGCCGGACGAGACCACGCGGGAGGTGATCGCGCTGGTCGAGCGCCGCTTCGCGCAGCACCCCGGCACGCTGCAGAGCTTTGCCTGGCCGGTCACGCGCGCGCAGGCGCAGCAGGCGCTGCAGCGCTTCGTGGAGCAGCGCCTGCCGCTGTTCGGCCGCTATGAAGACGCGATGTGGCCGGGCGAGCCCTGGCTGTACCACTCGCATCTGTCGGCGGCATTGAACCTGAAGTTGTTGTCGGCGCGCGAGGTCGTGCAGGCGGCCGAGTCTGCCTACCGCGCCGGCGCAGTGCCGCTCGCCAGTGCGGAAGGCTTCATCCGGCAGATCCTGGGCTGGCGCGAATACGTGCGTGGCATCTATTGGACGCAGATGCCCGGCTATGCCGAGCGCAATGCACTGCATGCCACGCAGGACCTGCCGGCCTGGTACTGGACGGGCGACACCGACATGGCCTGCCTGCGCGACACCATCACGCAGACCTTGCAGTACGGCTATGCCCACCACATCCAGCGCCTGATGGTGGCGGGGCTCTTCGCGCTGCTGCTGGGCGTGCGGCCCCGGCAGGTGCACGAGTGGTACCTGGCGGTCTACGTGGATGCGGTGGAATGGGTGGAACTGCCGAACACGCTGGGCATGAGCCAGTACGGTGACGGCGGCTTGATGGCCAGCAAGCCCTACGTGGCCACGGGAAAGTACATCCAGCGCATGGGCGGTCCCTGCGCCAGTTGCCGCTACGACCCGTCGCAACGCATCGGCGAGCGGGCCTGCCCGTACACCACGCTGTACTGGGACTTCCTGTTGCGGCACGGGCCACTGCTGGCCGGGAACACGCGCATGGCGCTGCAGGTGAAGAACGCGGCGCGGCTGGATGCCGCCGAGCG
>CBIHPZ010000253.1:0-5935 GCA_966211865.1 uncultured Aquabacterium sp. | reverse complement strand
CCGACATCGAGGTGATCCAGACCGAGCTGTGCCTGGCCGACCTGGGCACGGTGGAAAAGAGCCTGGTGCGCTACCAGAAGGTGGCCAAGGCCGGCGGCGACAAGGACGCGCAGCGCCTGGTCGACGTGCTGAAGAAGTGCGAGGCCGCGCTGAACGAGGCCAAGCCCGTGCGCAGCATCGACTTCAGCAAGGAAGAGCTGGCGGTGCTGAAGCCGCTGTGCCTGATCACCGCCAAGCCGGCGATGTTCGTCGGCAACGTGGCCGAGGACGGCTTCGAGAACAACCCCTTCCTGGACCGCCTGAAGGACTACGCGGCGAAGCAGAACGCGCCCGTCGTCGCCATCTGCGCCAAGACCGAAGCCGAGCTGGCCGACATGAGCGACGAGGACCGCCAGTTGTTCCTGCAGGAAATGGGGCAGGAAGAGCCGGGCCTCAACCGCCTGATCCGCGCCGGCTTCAAGCTGCTGGGCCTGCAGACCTACTTCACCGCCGGCGTCAAGGAAGTGCGCGCCTGGACCATCCACATCGGCGACACGGCCCCGCAGGCCGCCGGCGTCATCCACGGCGACTTCGAACGCGGCTTCATCCGCGCCCAGACCATCGCCTACGAGGATTTCGTGGCGTACGGCGGCGAACAGGGCGCCAAGGACGCCGGCAAGATGCGCGCGGAAGGCAAGGAATACGTCGTCAAGGACGGCGACGTGATGAACTTCCTGTTCAACGTCTGATCCACGCTGTGCGCGGGTGGTGGTGATAGGCTCCCCGCACTGCCCTCCGGCAGTCCCGCACCGCGCCTGTACCGCGGTCCCGTCGACCCAGAACGGCGGCCGTTTCCCCCGGCGCCCGAACCCCTGATGCCGGCTGCCGGACCGCTCGCCCTGCTGCTGCCCGCGCTGCTGACGGCGCTGGCCTACGCCGCGGCCGGGCAGCTGGCGCTGTTCCTGGCGCTGCCACCGAGCTTCGCGGCACCGATCTACCCACCGGCCGGCATCGCGCTGGCCGCGGCGCTGGTCTACGGCCGGCGCGCCTTGCCCGGCGTGCTGCTGGGGGCCTATGTCGTCAATGGCTGGCTGGTCGGACCGCGCGGCGGGACGCCGCTGCTCATGCACGGGGTGGCGCTCGCCATCGCGCTGGGCGCCACGCTGCAGGCGGGGCTGGGCGCGGCGCTGGTGCGGTGGCGCACCAGTTCCCGTGCGCTGGCCGAGCCGCGCGACGTGGCGGCGTTCTGCCTCTTCGGCGCGCTGATCGCCTGCCTGTGCAGCGGCACCATCGCCACGGCGGCGCTGTCCTGGGCCGGCGTGCTGCCGGCCGATGCACGCGGCCTGACCTGGTGGACCTGGTGGGCCGGCGACACCCTGGGCGTGCTGATCGGGGCGCCGGTCGCGCTCACCTTCATCGGCCAGCCACGCAGCGACTGGGCACCGCGGCGGGTGGCGCTGGCGCTGCCGCTGCTGGCCGCCACCGCGCTGCTGGCGCTGGCCACCACCCAGGTGGCGCGCCTGGACGACCTGCGCAGCCGCAACGCCTTCGAGCGCGCCGCCGCCGCGGCTGCTGACTCCGCCGCCAACCAGCTGCACCACGCCCTCTTTGCGCTGCAGGCGATTCAGGGCCTCTTCGTCGCCTCGAGCGAGGTCACGCGCGAAGAGATGCTGCGCGCCGCCGACCCCTGGCTGAAGCTGCCGATCCGGCTGCAGGCCATCGGCTACAGCGAGCGCGTGCCGCGCGCCGAGCTGCCGGCCTACGAACAGCGCGCCAGTTCGCAGGACGGCCGCACCTTTCGCGTCTTCGAACGCCGTGAACGCGGCACCGCGCCCATCTCGTCGCAGGACAGCGACGCGCTGGTGATCCGCTTCGCCGAGCCCTACGAGACCAACAGTGGCGCGGTGGGGCTGAACCAGCTGTCGATCCCGGCGGTGCGCGAAGCGGTGGGGCGGGCGATCGTCACCGACCTGCCGGCCGCCTCGGCCGGCTTCCGGCTGACGCAGGAGGTCGGTGACCAGACCGGCGTCGTGCTGTACCGCGCGCTGTACCGCGGCGAACCCACGGCGGCCGAACGTGCGCACGCCGCGCGCGGCATCGTCTTCGTCACGCTGCGCATGGATCAATCGATGGCCGCCGCGATGAAGGACCAGCCGGTCTCGCTGCGCTGGTGCCTGGTCGACTCCGATCCGGCCTCGCCCCGTCCCCGGCTGTCGGGTCCGCCGGGCTGCGAGTCCGCGGTGGTCGAAGGCTTCAGCTTCCGGCGCGACTTCGACATCGGCGGCCGCCGCTGGCAACTGCGGCTCAGCGCCGCGCCGGCCGCGTTTGCCGAAGCCGGCCTGCTCAACGCCTGGCTCTTCAGCACCGCCGGCCTGCTGTCCACCGCCATGCTGGCCGCGCTGCTGCTGACGGTGACCGGGCGCACCCGCCGCATCGAGCACGCGGTGACGCAGCGCACCGCCGAGCTGCAGCGTGAAATGACCGAACGCGCCCGCGCCGACCAGGCCCTGCGCGACAGCGAGCAGCGCTTCCGCAACATCCTGGACCACGCGCCGATCGGCATCGTCTACGCCGACCTCTCCGGCCGCGTGCGCGAGGCCAACCCCAAGTTCCGCGACATGGTGGGCTACCGCGCCGATGCACTCGCCGGCCGGTCGCTCACCGAGCTGGCGCACCCGGACGACCGCGCGAACACCGCCGAACTGCTGACGCGGCTGATCTCCGGCGAAGCCCGATCGGACACCACCGCGCCGTCGCGCCGGCAGCGGCTGTTGCACCGGCACGGCCAGGTGCTGTGGGTGCAGATGACGCTGAGCGTGCTGCGTGATTCCACCGGCCAGCCGCTGCGCCTGGTGGCCGTGGTCGAAGACATCACCGAGCGCCTGAAGCTGCAGGAAGCCGAGCGCGGCCGGCAGCTGGCCGAATCGGCCAACCAGGCCAAGAACGAGTTTCTTTCCCGCATGAGCCACGAGCTGCGCACGCCGCTGAACGCCATGCTGGGCTTTGCTCAGCTGCTGGAACTGGACCGCAAGCCACCGCTGGCGCCGCACCAGTCCGAATGGACCTCGCAGATCCAGCATGCCGGCTGGCACCTGCTGGAAATGATCAACGACACGCTGGACCTGTCGCGCATCGAATCCGGCACCTTGCGGCTGGAGGCGGTGGCGGTGGACGTCGTGCCGCTGCTGCGGCTGTGCGTGGCGATGGTCGAACCCGCCGCCGGCCGCCGCGGCATCCAGGTGCGCGACCAGGTGGACCCCGGCGCGCGCGTGGTCCAGGCCGACCCGACCCGGCTCAAGCAGGTGCTGACCAACCTGCTGTCGAACGCGGTCAAGTACAACGTCGACGGCGGGCGGGTGCATGTCGAGACCCGGCCGGGCGCCGAGGGCGGCGTCGACATCCTGGTGAGCGACACCGGCCTGGGGCTCAGTGACACGCAGGTGGCGGAGCTCTTCCAGCCCTTCAACCGCCTCGGCCGCGAGCACAGCAACATCGAGGGCACCGGCATCGGCCTGGTCATCAGCCGCCGCCTGGCGGAGCTGATGGGCGGCTCGCTGGTCGCCACCAGCCAGGAAGGCGCCGGCTCGACCTTCGTGCTGCACCTGCCCGCGGCTTCGCTGGGCCAGGTGGCCGACGATGGGCGGCCCGAGCCGGGGGACACCACGGTCCCCTACCGCCAGCGGCGCGTGCACTACGTCGAGGACAACGAGACCAACGCCGAGGTGATGCGCGGCATCCTGGCGCAGCGACCGCAGGTGGAGATGAGCATCTCGATGAGCGGGCTCGACGGCCTCGCCGCCATCCGCGCCGAGCCGCCGGACCTGATCCTGCTGGACATGCACCTGCCCGACATCGACGGCCTGGAGCTGCTGCGGCACCTGAAGCACGACGTGCGCACGGCCTCGGTGCCCGTGGTGGTGGTGTCGGCGGACGCCACGCCGACGCGCGTGAACGACGCCATCGCCGCCGGCGCCGCGCACTACCTGACCAAGCCGCTGAACCTGGCGGCCTTCCTGGCGCTGGTCGACGGGCTGCTGGAAGAGATGGACACGCGCTTTGGCGCACTGTGAGTGGCCACTTCGAGCGGCTGCGTGACAAGCATCAAGCCGCGGCATCGTCCGACGGGCCGGCCCTTAGCACTCCTACAAGTCGAGTGCTAATATTGCCGGAACCATTGGGCCACCAGCTTGTCACAAACATTCATGAATACGCCCGCCTCCACCGCTCTGTCCCTTCGCGATCCCTGGGCCGTCGTGCCCTCGCTGGGCAACCTGGACGCCTACATCAGCGCCGTGAACCGGCTGCCGATGCTGACGCAGGAGGAAGAAACCCAATTTGCCCGCCGCCTGCGCGACGCCGGTGACCTGGAAGCCGCCGGCCGGCTGGTGCTGTCGCACCTGCGCCTGGTGGTCTCCGTGTCGCGCCAGTACCTGGGCTACGGCCTGCCGCAGGGCGACCTGATCCAGGAAGGCAACGTCGGCCTGATGAAGGCCGTCAAGCGCTTCGACCCCGAGCAGGGCGTGCGCCTGGTCAGCTACGCGCTGCACTGGATCAAGGCCGAGATCCACGAGTACATCCTGCGCAACTGGCGCATGGTGAAGCTGGCCACCACCAAGGCGCAGCGCAAGCTGTTCTTCAACCTGCGCTCGATGAAGCAGAGCCTGAAGGGCAGCGCGTCCGACGCCGAGGTGCACCGCAACACCTTGTCGGCGACCGAGATCGAGCGCATCGCGCAGGACCTGAACGTGAAGCCGGCCGAGGTCATCGAGATGGAGACGCGCCTGTCCGGCGGCGACGTCGCGCTCGAGCCGCAGACCGACGACGGCGAAGAGAGCTACGCGCCCATCGCCTACCTGGCCGACGACTCCGGCGAGCCCACGCAGGTGATCGAGAGCCGCCGCCGCGACGCGATGTCCAGCGACGGCCTGATCCGCGCGCTGGAAGCGCTGGACGACCGCAGCCGCCGCATCGTGCAGGAACGCTGGCTGAACGTGAACGACGACACCAGCGGTGGCAAGACGCTGCATGAGCTGGCCGCCGAGTTCGGCGTCAGCGCCGAGCGCATCCGTCAGATCGAGGTGGCCGCGATGAAGAAGATGCGCAAGGCGATGGAAGCGAACGCCTGACGCGTCCAACCCTAAGAACAACGCCGCCGAGGGAAACCCCGGCGGCGTTTTCGTTTGGGCGCCGGTCGGACCGCGTTCCCTGCGATCTCTGGACCGTGTTCAGTCAACACGGCGAGCCGGCTCAGGCCGTGGTCAGGCCGCGTCGGACAGCAACTGCTTGAGGTCTTCCGCCAGCGCCTTGGCGCCGGTGCCGTAGCGGGTGAAAAGGCGCACCCGACCCTGCGTGTCGAAGATGTACGACCCCGCGGTGTGGTCCATCGTGTAGCTGCCTTCGGCCTTGCCGGGCACCTTGGCGTAGAAGACCTTGAAGTCCTTGGCCAGGGTCTTCAGCTGCTCGGGCGAGCCGCGCAGCGCCACGAAGTCGGGGCCGAAGTTCGCGACGTAGGCCTTCAGCAGCTCGGGCGTGTCGCGTTCGGGGTCGATGGTGATGAACACGCCCTGCACCTTCGCGCCGTCGGCACCCAGCGCGCGCTTCACCTCGGCCAGCTCGGCCATCGTGGTCGGGCAGACGTCCGGGCACTGGGTGTAGCCGAAGAAGACGACGACCACCTTGCCCTTGAAGTCGGCCAGCGTGCGCTGCTGGCCGGTGGCGTCGGGCAGCGCGAAGCCGCGCGCGTAGTCGGCGCCGGTGATGTCGATCGCCTTGAACGTGGGCTTGGCCGGCTGGCAAGCCGCCAGGCCGACGCCCAGGCCCACCACGGCCGCGGCGCCGGCCAGCAGCCGGCGGCGGTTCTTCAGGACAAGGGCGCGATCCATGGCTTCAGGTAGTGGTCCAGCAGCAGCGCCGCGAACAGCAGCGACAGGTAGAGGATGGAGTAGCGGAAGGTGCG
>CBIHPZ010000252.1:0-5958 GCA_966211865.1 uncultured Aquabacterium sp. | reverse complement strand
GTGATGGTGATCGTCAGCCCCAGGTAGCGGCCGGTGCTGCTGGGGCGGTGCTCGACGGTGTTGGCGTCGAAGCCCGGGTCGAAGTGCTGCGCCACGGCGACCACCGCCTCGACGAAGCCTTCCACCTGCTCGCCCATCACCTTGATCGGGAAGGCGCTGGGGTAGGTGATGAGCGATTGCTCGGGCGGAATGTCGGGCATGGTGTTGGGATCCGGAAGATTCAGATCGACTGTTCGCGCTTGGCGCGCTGGTAAGCCTCGTACAGGCGGCCATAGATCGGGCCCGGTTTGCCGCGCAGGGCGCCGTGGCCCACGGCCTCGCCATCGAGCCGGGTGACGGGCAGGACTTCCTTGCTGGCGGAGCTGAGCAGCAGCTCGTCGGCGGCGAAGACGTCGGCCTCGGCGATGGGGCGCAGGTTGTAGGCGATGCCGCATTCCTCGCACAGCTCGGCCAGCAGGCCGACGCGGATGCCTTCCAGCTGGTGTTCGCTCTTCGGCGGGCCCAGCAGCGCGCCCTCGTGCACCACCCAGACGTTGCTGCTCGACGCCTCGGTGAGCCAGCCGTCGCGGAAGAGGATGGTTTCCACCGCGCCGTGGTCCGCCGACATCTGCCGCGCCATCACGTTGCCGAGCAGCGAGATGCTCTTGATGTCGGCCCGCTCCCAGCGGAAGTCGCGCGCGGTGGTGCAGGCCACGCCCTGGTGGCGCTGCTCGGCCGTGGGCGGCTTCAGTGGATTGGTCATCGCGAACACCGTGGGCTCCAGGCCCTCGAGCATCACGTGATCGCGCATCGCCACGCCACGGGTGACCTGCAGGTAGACCATCTGGTCTTCGGCCGGGTGCGCGGCCACCAGTTCGCGCACCAGCGCCAGCCAGGCTTCGCGCCGGTGCGGGTTGGCGATGCGCAGCTTGGCCAGGTTGCGCTCGAGCCGGGCCATGTGGTCGTCGAAGCGGAAGAGGCGCCGGCCATAGGCGGGAAAGGCCTCGTAGATGCCGTCGCCGAACAGAAAGCCGCGGTCCATCACCGAGACCTTCGCCTCGTTCAGCGGCAGCGTGCGACCGTTCAGGTGGCAGAGCGTGTCGGGCAGGCTGGGCATCGCGTTCCTTTCGGGGCGGCGGCAACGCGCCAGCTTACCGAATGCACGCCGCGGCGGCTATCGGCGGCCGGCGGCGCGGCGCGATTACTTGATCCAGAGCCGAATGGAGTCCCAGGCGCGGCCGAAGATGCCGGCCTGCTCCACCGGCTCCAGCACCACCAGCGGCACGCTGGCCAGCGCGGCGCCGGACTGCGTCGTCACCTTCAGGGTGCCCACCTTCTGGCCCTTGGCGAGCGGCGCCACCAGCGGGTCGGCGCGCTCGATGCTGGTCTTGAGCTTGTCCCCCTCGCCCTTCGGCACGGCGATGACCATGCCGCCGGCGGCGCCGAGTTGCGCGGTGGGCAGCTTGCCCTTCCAGACCGGCACCGTCGTGGCGGCCTTGCCGGCTTCGAACAGGCGCACCGCGTCCCAGGCGGTGTAGCCCCAGTTCAGCAGCTTCTGGCTTTCGCTGGCGCGCGCCTCGCGCGACGGGGTGCCCAGCACCACGCTCAGCAGCCGGCGCTTGCCGTTCGGGAAGTCGCGCTGGGCGCTGGCCACCAGGCAGTAGCCGGCGCCTTCGGTGTAGCCGGTCTTCATGCCGTCCACCGAGGGGTCCCGGCCCAGCAGCATGTTGCGGTTGTCCTGCTTGATGTTGTTGAAGGTGTACTGCTTCAGCGAGTAATAACTGGCGTAGTACTCGGGGAAGTCGCGCAGCACGTGCTGGGCGATCAGCGCGATGTCGCGCGCGCTGCTGTAGTGGCCGGCCTCGCTCAGGCCGGTGACGTTCTTGAACTGCGTGTTCTTCAGGCCCCAGGCCTGCGTCTGGCGGTTCATCATGGCGACGAAGGCGTCGACCGAGCCGGCCACGCCTTCCGCCAGCGCCACCGCGGCGTCGTTGCCGGAGACGGCGATCATGCCGCGCAGCAGTTCATCGACCTTGGGCGTCATCTTGGGATCGATGAACATCAGGGATCCGCCGCCCTTGCGCTCGGACCAGGCGCGCACCGAGACCGGCAGCGTCTGCTCCAGCGTGAGCTTCTTGGCCTTCAGCGCGTCGAAGACGAGCCACGCCGTCATCAGCTTGGTGAGCGACGCGGGGTCGGCCTGCTGGTCGGCCTGGCGTTCGGCCAGCAACTGGTCGGTCGTGACGTCCAGAAGCACATAGGCCTTGGCGGCCACCTCGGGTGGTTGCGGCGCTTGCGCCCAGGCGGAAACCATGCCGGCGCAGGCCAGCACGAGTGCAAAGAGTCGTTTCATGGGGAGGTGGGAGAGCGGTGCCAGGCCTGCACGACCTGGTTCTTCAGCAGCGTGAGCTGCCCGTGGAAAAAATGGCCGACGCCTGGGAAGACGATCACCGGCAGCGCCTGGGGCCGGGCCCAGTCCAGCGTGGCGGTGAGCGGCACCACGTCGTCGGCCTCGCCGTGGATCACCACAGTATCCGCGGGCACGGCGGGCACCTGGAAACGGCTCGTAGCCGGGCCGACCAGCACCAGGCGTTCGGCACGTTCGGCTTCGGCCAGCCGCGTGGCCGCGGTGGCGGCAACGAAGCCGCCGAAGGAGAAGCCGCCCAGCGCCAGCGGCAGGGCTGGGTCACGGTGCGCGGCGATGACGGCCAGCGCGTCATCCACCTCGCCGCGGCCTTCGTCCCAGGCGCCGGCGGATGCGCCGACACCGCGGAAATTGAAGCGCACCACGCGGTAGCCCAGTTGCAGGAAGGCGCGCGCCAGCGTTTGCACCACCTTGTTGTCCATGGTGCCGCCGTGCTGCGGGTGCGGGTGGCACAGCACGGCCACGCCGCGCGGGGCGCCGGCGGGTTCATCAATGGCGCAGGCGATGGCGCCGGCCGGCCCATCGATCGCGACGAGGCGCGTCTCGCGGTTCATGCGGTGCTCAGGGGGCGAGGTTGGGGAAAAGTTCAGCGGCCGACGTCCGGCGGCAGCAGCAGCCGCTCGACGACCCGGCCGTTCTTCAGGTGCTCGTCGACGATCTCGTCGATGTCGCTGCGGTCCACGAAGGTGTACCAGGTGGCTTCGGGATAGACCACGGCCACCGGGCCGCCGGCACAGCGGTCCAGGCAGCCGGCCTTGTTGACGCGGACGCCGCCGGGCCCGGCCAGTCCTTCGGCCTTGACGCGCGACTTGCAATGGTCGAAGGCGGCCTGCGCGTCGTGCTGGGCGCAGCAGGCTTCGCCATTGCTGCGCTGGTTCAGGCAGAAGAAGACGTGGTGCTTGTAATAGCTCATCGGGCGCGATTGTAGGAACCGGGTCAGCGCGGCCTGATTCGGGGGGGCCGTGGCCGCGCCAGCAGCCAGGCGATCGCCGCATAGGGCCACACCCAGCCGATCCAGCGCGCCAGGCCATGGAAGCGGATGAAGCGGCCCTGCTCCCAGCCCTGCAGGCTGTCGGCGAAATACGGGTCGGTGGGTGCCTGGTGCACCAGCATCACCAGGCCGGTGAGCGCCACCAGCGCCAGCCCGGCCGCGGTGCGCGGGCCGATCCACAGCAGGGACAGCGCGATGGCGGTGCCGAGCGACAGCGCCACCATCACACCCGGCGTGTGCCAGGCGAACGCGTGGTCGGGACCGAAGTTCAGCGCGGTCGACAAGGTGGTGGCCGCCACCGCCACCAGCGGCGCCCCCAACGCCCAGCCGACCCGCCGCCAGCGCGGCCGCGACGCGGTGAACGCGATGAGCGTCGGCGCCAGCAGGCCCAGCACCACGGCCAGGCCTTCGGACAGGCGCGACAACGTGGGCTGCACCGCGTCGTCCTCGAGCCAGCTGACGGCGGCTTCGGCCCAGGGCACGTCGGTCAGAGCGGTGATGGCCAGTTCACGCAGCAGGCCACCGACCTGGCCCAGGCCCAGCGGCACCGGCAGCGGGAACAGCAGCGCGACCGGCCACAGCAGCAGCAGGACGAAGGCACCGGATCCGCCGGTACCGAGCCAGCGGTCGTGGGCGCGCTGCAGGCGCGGCGGCAGGCCGGCGGCGCCCAGCGCGACCGCCAGCAGGGCCCCGAGCAGCGCGCCGCCGGCGTTGAGCACCCAGTCCATCAGCGAGGGCACGCGCTGCGGCAGCAGGTGCTGCGTCACCTCCAGCCCGTACGACAGCGCGGCGCCCGCCAGGAAACCGCCACAGGCCGCCAGCAGCCTGCCCCGGCCGCGTGCCAGCAGCGCCAGGCCGACCAGCAGGCCCAGCGGCATGTAGCCCACCAGGTTCGAGCCCACGTCGAAGCCGCCCCACCAGCGCGGCCAGCGCAGCACCAGCAGGTCGGTGGGCGCCACGCCGGGGGGCCAGCGCCACTCGGTGAACGGGAACAGCGAGGCGTAGGCGATCAGCGCCGTCCACACCCAGGCCAGCAGCGCGGTGCCGGACGGCCGTGTGGGCGTGGGGGGCATCAGCAGGCGGTTGTCAGAACGGCTTGACCACCGCCAGCACGACGATGGCGGCGAAGAGCAGCACGCTCAGCTCGTTGAAGACCCGGTACCAGCGGTGGCTGCGGCGGTTGGCGGACTGCTCGAAGTCGCGCATCAGGCGGCGGCAGACGTGCTGGTAGCCGATGGCGCCAAGGACCAGCACCAGCTTGGCATGCAGCCAGTGCTGCCCGGGCCCGCGCCCCACCCCGTAGCCGAGCCAGAGCACCGCGCCCAGCACCAGCGCCACCAGCATCAGCAGGCTGGCGAAGCGGTACAGCTTGCGCGCCATCAGCAACAGGCGCTCGCGCTCGGCGTGGCTGTCGGCCGGCACCATCGCCAGGTTCACGAACAGCCGCGGCAGGTAGAACAGGCCGGCGAACCAGCTGGCCACGAAGACGATGTGGAAGGCCTTGACCCAGAGGTACCCGTGCATCGGGGCATTATCCGGGGCCGGAAAAAAAGAACCCCGGCCGTGGGCCGGGGTCGCAAGCCTTAACGCTGTCATCACGGTAAGGCACCTGCTCAGGGAGGAAAAGCAGGGAATGACAACCTCGCGGCTATCATTCGATGCCAATATTAGCATATCGACCTGGTTTGCAAGGGGCGCCGGGCTCAGGGCAAACGAGGATTTCTTCTCCGTTCCCGCAGGATTTGCGGGTTTTGCTCCCCGCCTTCCCCCGCACTCGCAGGGGTCACCACCGCCGTCCCGCCATGCGCACACCGCCCCCTTTTCCCACCAGCCGGCCCCGCCGCCTGCGCCGTGATGCCTTCACCCGCGACCTGGTGCGCGAGCACCGGTTGCATGCCTCGGACCTGATCTTTCCGGTCTTCGTGCTCGATGGCCAAGACCAGGTGCAGGACGTGGCCAGCATGCCGGGCGTGCAGCGCCTGTCGGTGGACCGCCTGCTGCCGCTGGCGGAACAGTGCGTGGCGCTGGGCGTGCCGGTGATGGCGCTGTTCCCGGTGATCGACCCGGCGTTGAAGACCCCCGATGGCCGCGAGGCGACCAACCCCGACGGCCTGGTGCCGCGCGCGGTGCGGGCGCTGAAGGACCGCTTCCCGCAACTGGGCCTGCTGACCGACGTGGCGCTCGACCCCTTCACCTCGCATGGGCAAGACGGCCTGCTCGACGACACCGGCTACATCCTGAACGACGAGACGGTGGACGTGCTGCGCCGCCAGGCGCTGGTGCAGGCCCAGGCCGGCGTCGACATCGTGGCCCCCAGCGACATGATGGACGGCCGCATCGGCGCCATCCGCGGCGCGCTGGAAGAGGCCGGCGCGATCCACACCCGCATCATGGCCTACAGCGCAAAGTACGCGTCCGCGTTCTACGGCCCGTTCCGCGACGCGGTCGGCTCCAAGGCCAACCTGGGCAAGAGCGACAAGAAGGTCTACCAGATGGACCCGGGCAACAGCGACGAGGCGCTGCGCGAGGTGGCGCTGGACATCGCCGAGGGCGCCGACATGGT
>CBIHPZ010000251.1:0-5976 GCA_966211865.1 uncultured Aquabacterium sp. | reverse complement strand
GGGGCCGGCGGCGGGGTGGACGTAGAAGACCTTGCCGTCCTTCACGCCCAGGTACTCGCCGGTGGCGGGGTAGTGGCGGTAGGTGTAGCCCGCGCCGGTGGCGGTGGCGGTGTTCTTGGGCAGGAAGTTGTCGGGGTACTGGCGCTCGGCCCAGTTGAAGACGCGGTCCTCGCTGGCCAGCGTCAGTCCGGCCTTGTACTGGCGCAGCAGGCGGCGCAGGCCCTCGGGCGGGTTCTTCGGCTCGGCCGCGCCGTTCTGCGCCTGGCGGTTCACGCCGTGGCAGGTGGCGCAGACGCGGATCTCGCCCTTCTGCAGGCTGATCCAGTAGCGCTCGCGCACCACCGGCGTGTCGCCGCTGGTCAGCTGCCAGCTCATTGCGCGCCGGGCCGGCACCAGCGCGGCCACCGAGCCGTCAGGAGCCAGCGCCACCGCGCCCTTCACGCCCTGGAAGGGATTGGCCGCCTTGGGCTCGTGCATCACCTGCGCCAGCACGCGGCGGCCCGGGCGCGGGGTGGCCGCGCCGCCGGTGCCGCGGATCAGGTCGCCCTGCAGGAACTGCAGGTGGCTGACGTCGTAGACCTTGCCGCTGCCCACGGCCACGCTGGCCGCGCCCTTCAGGCGCAGGTTGTAGGGCTGCTGGCGGTCGGCCTGGTCGCGCAGCAGCAGGTTGCGGCTGACGACCAGCGCCAGGTCGTTGCGGCGCAGGTAGTCCTGGAACGCGGCGACGCTGACGCCTTCTTCACTGAACACCTGCTGTTCGGGCGCCGGCAGCGCGCTGGCGCGGCGCGCGGGGCGCGTGCGCGGGCGCAATTCCACCGCGTTCAGTTCCCACAGCGGGCCGTCGTGGCTGACCAGGTTGTCGGGGTCGTACCAGCTCACGCTCTTGGTGATGCCGGGCGTCAGTGCTTCGCCGGCGCGGTAGGTGCCGCTGGCGTCCGCGCTGACCAGCTTCAGGCGGAAGTCATAACGCGAACGTGGAGCGGCTGCGCTGCCTTCGTTGCGGTCCATGCGCGTCTCGGTGGTGTGAGAGGCGATGAGGCGGCCGTCCGACAGCGGCAGCGGGTCGCGGTAGAGGCCGCTGTGCGCGGGGTCGGCCGCCTGGTCGTCCTCGCGGCCGAAGGCGGTGGCCTCGGCGGTGAGCCAGTCCAGCGTCATCAGGTCGGGGTTCAGCGTGGGCGCGCCGCGCAGCGCCACCAGCTGCCCGGCGGCGTGGGTGCCGAATTCCGGCGCGCTGGTGCCGATGAAGCGGCCCGGCTGCGCGGGGTCTTCCTTGATCTGCAGCAGGCTGTCGTTGTTCAGCCGGCGGCGGTTGCTGCGTCCGCCGACGTTGCAGCATTCGATGAGGTTGGCGTCGTCCAGGAAGCTCTGCGTGCCGTAGGCCGAGAGCTCCTGGCGGCCGACGTGGTTCAGCGTCTCCTCGTCGGTGCCGTCCTCGTTGATCTGCCACGGGAAGAACTGGTTGAAGCGGTGGCCGTTGACCTGGCCCACGGTGTCGCGCAGTTCGGGGAAGACCTCGCTGCGGTCGTCCAGCGCAGCGGCGCTGGCGCTTTCGCTGCTGTAGTTGAAGGTACCGTAGCTGGCGCCGTTGCGGTCGGCATCGGCCTGCTGGTCGCGCTGCAGGTGGTCCCAGCGGGTGAAGATGACGCGGCCGAAGCTGTCGATGCTGGGCGTGAAGGCGCCGGAGGGCGCGTGGTTCAGCAGCAGCAGGTCGCCGCTGCGCGGGTCCAGGCTCCACAGGCCGCTGACGGTGGGCGCCTCTTCGTATTCATCCAGCTGCGGGTACAGGTGCGGCTCGCCATTGCGCGGGCGGTCGCTGGCGAAGATCAGGCGGTCGTCGGTGCCATAGACCGGGTTGACGTTGTTGTAGCCGGCGGGCTGGTTCGCCACCTTCGTGATCACCGGCGTCTCGTTGGCGCCCAGGCCGCTCATCTCGTACAGCTGCCAGCGGGTCGTGGGCTCGACGTAGCGCTGCGTCGGCGAGCCGACGACGGCGCTGAAGACGATCTTCTGGCCGTCCCAGTGGGGCGAGGGATCGCGCACGGCGATGGCCGCGGCGCCCTGCAGGCCGCTGCCGCCGGCGCCCGCCGCGGCGGTCAGGTTGCGCAGCGTGCCGTCGGGGTAGCGGATCCACAGGTCGCCGCCGCGTGGCACCGCTTGCTGGCCGGGCAGGTGGTGGCCGAAGGTGGAGCCGATGTTGGTGAAGTCGCCAGTCACCGGCACCTGCGTCACGAAGACGATGGGCCAAGGTGTTTGCACCGCCGCGGCGGCTGCGGCCGTGAAGCCCGCGAGGACGACGGCCAGGACCACGGACGAGGGGATGCGGCGCATGCGGCGTACCTCTGCAGCATGGAAGGTGCCGGCAGTGTGGTGGCCGGCGCCGCGGCGCGGCAATGCACTTTGGGCATGTGACCTTCGATTGGCGCATCGACGTGGCCGGGGCCGCTCAGCGCTGGGCATCAGCGCCGTGGCCTTGGATGGGCCCAGCTCAGTCCGGAGTCGGTTCGCCCGCGAACGCGCGCGTGGGCGCATAGGCTTCGCGGTAGCGCGCGAGGCGGCTGCGCAAGGCCGCGCCGGCGTCCGTGCGCGGCGCGAAGCTGCGCGCGGTGGGCGGCGGCTGCAGCACCTCGGCCGCGGGCAGCCCCAGGCTCAGCAGCGCCAGGCGCGCGGCGCCCAGGGCCGGGCCCACCTCGGCGCCGGCGGGGCGGTCGATGGGCACGTCCAGCACGTCGGCCATCAACTGCAGCCAGGCATCGCTGCGCGCGCCGCCGCCGATGGCCAGCAGGCGTTGCGCCGTGGTGCCGGCTTCCTGCAGCGCCGACAGGCCATCGGCGAACGAGAACGCGACGCCTTCGATCACGGCATAGGCCAGGTCGTCGCGGCCATGGCCGTGGCGCAGGCCGAGGAAGGACGCGCTGGCGGCGGGGTCGGCATGCGGCGTGCGTTCACCGCTGAGGTAGGGCAGGAAGAGCGGCGCGTGGACGCGTACTTCACCTGTTTGCAGCGGCGCCAGCAGGTCGGCGGGCGGGGCGCCGGTGAGCTGGCTGAACCAGGCCAGCGAGCTGGAGGCCGACAGCATCACCGCCATCTGGTGCCAGGTGCCGGGCAGCGCGTGGCAGAAGGTGTGCACCCCGCGCGCGGGGTTGGCGCGCGCGTCCGGCGTGGCGACGAACAGCACGCCCGAGGTGCCGAGCGACACCAGCCCCTGGCCCGGCCGCGTGACGCCGACGCCGATGGCGCCGCCCGCGTTGTCGCCCGCGCCGGCGGCGATGCGCACGCCGCCGTTCAGGCCCCAGGCCTGCGCCCAGCGCGGCAGCAGGGTGCCCACCGCATCGGGCCCTTCGTGCAGCGCGGGCATGTGCTGCGCCCCGAGCCCGCAGGCGGCCAGCATCGGTTCGCTCCAGCGCCGCGCGGCCACGTCCAGCCACAGCGTGCCGGCGGCATCGCTCATGTCGGTGCTCATCTCGCCGGACAGTTGCAGCACCAGCCAATCCTTCGGCAACAGCACTTTGGCCACACGATCGAACACCCGCGGTTCGTGTTGCGCCACCCACAACAATTTCGGTGCGGTGAATCCGGCCATCGCGCGGTTGGCGGTGATGCGGCGCAATTGCGGTTCGCGCCGTTCCAGTTCTTCGCACTGGGCCTGGCTGCGTCCGTCGTTCCAAAGGATGGCGGGGCGCAACAGGTTCTTCTCTCGATCCAGCAGCACCGCGCCATGCATCTGGCCGGCAATGGCGAGTGCGCCAACAGCGGACCACTGCGCGTCATTTGCCTGTTGGCGCAATGCACGCATGGCGCTGTCCACGGCGGCCATCCAGTCGGCCGGGTGCTGTTCGGACCACAAGGGCCGCGGGCGCTGCACCGTGAGCGGGCTGCTGGCTTCCGCGTGCAGCCGCCCATCGGCCGAGACCAGCGCCGCCTTCACGCCCGAGGTGCCCAGGTCCAGGCCGATGGCCAGCGGCCGCGATGCGTCTTCCATGCCCGTGTTCCTTGGAGAATCGTCTGATTTTCGTTGAATGAGAATCCCGGGCTGATACTCAATTTCACGTCGCCGATGGAATCCGGCGATAAATGAGGCAGAATGATTCCCGCCGCGGGATTCGAGTTGGCCAATCAGTGCGGCAACCGCATCGAACCATCGCACCAAGGAAACAGCATGAAAACATACAGCGACGTGAAGGCAGCGATTGACAAACTGCAGGCCCGTGCAGAGGAATTGCGCCGATCGGAGAAGGCGGGCGTGATTTCCCGTATTCGCGAAGCGATTGCCGTCTATGACATCACGGCGGCGGAACTGGGCCTGGCCGGCGGCGGGCGCGGTTCGGCCCGCGGCGCGGCGGCAGCACCCGCGCCCAGCAAGGGCCAGGTGGGCGTGGCCAAGTACCGCGACCCCGCCAGCGGCAAGACCTGGACCGGCCGCGGCAAGCCGCCGCTGTGGATCGTGGGCGCCAAGGACCGTGACGCCTTCCTGATCAACGGCGCTGCCTCCAGCGCGTCCTCCTCCCGCAGCGCCGAAGCCGCGCCGAAGCGCGGCCGTGGCGGCAAGCGCAAGGCCGCCGCACCGGCTTCCACCGTGGGCGTGGCCAAGTACCGCGACCCCGCCAGCGGCAAGACCTGGACCGGCCGCGGCAAGCCGCCGCTGTGGATCGCCGGCGCCAAGGACCGCTCGGCGTTCCTGATCGATGGCGGCTCGTCGGCCGCACCGTCGGCCGCTGAAGCGCGCGGCACGCGTGGCCGCAAGGCGGCTGCGGGCCATCCGGCCTGATCTCACACGGCCTGATCACACGGCCTGATCACACGGCCTGCCTGCGGTCGCTGATGGCGGTCGCTGATTACCGCGGTCTGACTCAACGGGCCGTCGGCGCCTCGCAGGCGCCGGCACCCGTGCCTGAACGCCCCGCCCCGCGGGGCGTTCGCGCTTCTGCTCAGCGCAATGGCGGATCGGGCACGTAGCCCGTCGCATTGGACGGGAAGGGCCGCGGGCGCGAAGCCGTGACCGCCTCGGGCGCGGGAATGATGCCGGCGGCAATCAGGCGTTCGCGGCTGTCGTAGGCCAGTTCGCTCAGCTGCTCGGGCGCGGTGGTGGCGCGTTCGAAATGCGTGCGGCGTGATACCGACCATTCACGTTGGCCATGGCCGGTGCCCAGCTTGGCGCTGGCGGTGGCATCGGCCCGCTGGCTGCCGGAGTCCGCTGAATCACGCGCCGATTCACTCGCCAGGTCGCGCGGGGAGGCCGGTGCCGCGGCACCCGCCGCCGCGCGTGATTCTTCGCGCACCGCGCCACCCTGGCGCGAAGGCGCGGCGGACACCGGCGGCGCCATCACCACCGGCGGCGGTGGCAGCGGCACGCGTTCGCGGAACACGGCCATGCCGATCACGCCGACATGACCCGGCCGGCCGGTCAGCGCGGCATACGAATCCTGCAGCGGCGCAAATTCAAAGGCGGCGATCTGCGTGCTGCTCTTGCGCCAGCCGGTGATGTCGTAGCTGCGGCCCGGCTCCAGCACGTAGCCGGTCTGGTTCCAGTCGGCCGTTTCGCCGGACACCACGTTGACGCCGTCCACCGACAGCACCACCAGCACCCGCGCGGCGCTGAGGTTGCGCACCCGCAGCGCATAACGCGCGCCGGGGTGGCCGGCAATGTAGTGGCGGCCGCCCTGCGCGTAGCGCGGCAGGGCCAGGCCGCTGTCGCGGTCGACCACCTCCAGCGTGGCCAGCGGTGGATGAGCGGCCACGGCGGTGCTGGCGCAGCCGGCCGTGAGCAGCCCGACCCCCAGGCCGCCGGCGAAGGTGGCCACCGCGGCCAGCAGGCGGCGGCGGGGCAGGGCGGGCAGGGCTTGGCGAGACAGTGGGGCGTGGTGCATGGCGGGTCTTTCGTGAAAGGTCGTGATGAGCCTTCCACGCACCGGCCTGTGCCGCGGGGTTGAAGCGAACCGAGACTTTTTTCTCGGCCATCTCGGCCATCTCGGCCATCTC
>CBIHPZ010000250.1:0-5987 GCA_966211865.1 uncultured Aquabacterium sp. | reverse complement strand
CGCGTGGTGCGCCAGGCGGCCAAGGAAACCGGCAAGCAGGTGCGGCTGGACATCATCGGCGGCTCGATCGAAATCGACCGCGGCGTGCTGGACCGGATGACCGGCTCCTTCGAGCACCTGCTGCGCAACAGCGTCGCGCACGGCATCGAGGAACCTGCGGTGCGCCAGGCCGCGGGCAAGGACGCCGTGGGCACCATCACCGTGTCGGTGACGCAGGAAGGCAACGAAGTCGGCGTCGATTTCCGTGACGACGGCGGGGGCCTGAACCTGCCGCGCATTCGCGAGAAGGCGGTGGCGATGGGCCTCATCGCCGCCGACGCGCAGCCGAGCGAAGCTGAAATCGCCGCCACCATCTTCCATTCCGGCTTCTCCACCGCCGAGCAGGTCACGGGCCTGGCCGGCCGGGGCGTCGGCATGGACGTGGTGCGCGCCGACGTCAACGCGATGGGCGGCCGCATCGAAACCGCGACGGCGGCGGGCCAAGGCACCAGCTTCCGCCTGGTGCTGCCGCTGACCACCGCCGTCACGCAGGTGGTGATGCTGCGCTGCGCCGACCTGACGGTGGCCGTGCCCTCGACGCTGGTCGAGATCGTGCGCCGCATGCCGGCGACCGAACTCGAAGCGGCCTACCGCAGCGGCCACTACCGCTCCGACGAGCACGACCTGCCGTTCTTCTGGCTCGGCGCGCTGCTGCAGGGCACGCCGATCGGCCAGGCCGCGGGGCGCACCGTGCCGGTCATCGTCATCCGCAGCGCGGCGCAGCGCATCGCACTGCACGTGGACGAAGTGCTGGGCAACCAGGAAGTGGTGGTCAAGAACCTCGGGCCGCAGCTGTCGCGACTGCCGGGCCTGACCGGCATGACCTTGCTGCCCTCCGGCGCGCCGGCGCTGATCTACAACCCGGTGGCGCTGGCCTCGCTGTACGGCGCCAGTGCGCGGGCCGCGACGCTGGCCGCGCAGGACGTGGCCCGCCGCGAAGCCGAGCACGTCGAGACGCCGACGCCCGCCGAGCAGGTGCCTCTGGTCCTGGTGGTGGACGATTCACTGACCGTGCGCCGGGTCACCCAGCGCCTGCTGCTGCGTGAAGGCTACCGGGTGACGCTGGCCAAGGACGGCCTGGAAGGCCTCGAATGCCTGGCCGACGAGCTGCCGTCCGTGGTGCTCACCGACATCGAAATGCCGCGCATGGACGGTTTCGACCTGGTGCGCAACATGCGGGTCGATCCACGCCTGGCCGGCCTGCCGGTGATCATGATCACCTCGCGCATCGCGCAGAAGCACCGCGATTACGCGTCGGAACTCGGTGTGAACCATTACCTCGGCAAACCGTTTGCCGAAGATGAGTTATTGGCCCTGGTGGCAAACTACGCGCGCCGGATGACGACGGCCTAGTGGGCGGATCGCCGCCCAGTCCTGACCCAGCCTGAAAGGGCTGGAACCCTGTTTCCGCGGCTGAGCGACCGAGATCCATGTCGAAGGTTGTCGACCACCTTGCCGAGCTGACCGGCTTTCGCGATCGCGATGTGCTGGACACCACGTTGGCGGGGGCGTTGCGCGACCTGCTCGAACCGGAGCGCGTGGCGATCCACCGCTGCGTGGGCGAAGAGGGCGGCCGCCGCTGGCTGACCCGGGCCCGCCTGGCGGCTGACGAGGCGGCGGCCACCGCCGACCCGCTGTGGGTCGAGTTCGACAGCCTGCCCAAGCTCGCCGAGTTCCCGTCGCGCATCGCCGCCATCGAGAGCCATGAGCCCGTCAGCGTCGCAGGGTCTCCGCACGTCACCATCTTCCCGCTCTTCACCGACCGCGACGTCGCCGGCGTGGTCGAGATCGAATCGTTCAAGCCGCTGGACGGCGAACAGCAACGCCTGGTCGTCAGCATCCTGCGCATCTACCGCAACTTCCAGAGCCTGCTCGACTACAGCGAGCGGGACACGCTGACCGGCCTGCTGAATCGCAAGACCTTCGACGAGGCGTTCTACAAGCTTTCCGGCCAGCCGACCGAAGACGCCAACGTGCCGGCCGGCGAGCGCCGCCACAAGGGTGGGCCGCAGGCGCACTTCATTGGCGTGCTGGACATCGACCACTTCAAGTCGGTCAACGACACCTACGGCCACCTGATCGGCGACGAGGTGCTGCTGCTGCTGTCGCGGCTGATGCGCTCGTGCTTCCGCTACCACGACCGGCTCTATCGCTTTGGTGGCGAGGAGTTCGTCGTGATGATGCGCTGCGCCAGCGACGCGGATGCCGGCCGCGCGTTCGAGCGGCTGCGCACCAGCGTGGCGGCCTACCAGTTTCCGCAGGTCGGCCGCATCACCGTTTCAGTGGGCTACACCGAGCTGAAGCCGGGTGACACCCCCAGCTCGGCCTTCGAGCGCGCCGACAAGGCGGTGTACTGGGCCAAGCAGCACGGCCGCAACCAGGTCTGCAGCCATGCCGACCTGGTCAAGCGCGGCGAGCTGGCAGACGACTCCAAGGTCGGCGACGTCGAGCTGTTCTGAACGGCTCCGGTTGTGCAGGCGAGCGCGCCGCGCTCCACAGCGGCGATCCATCGCATCCATCCCGCGGTTCCGGACGCGGCCCAGGCTGCCACATCCGGCCACCTGGGTGCACGGGCGGCGCGGCGCGTTGGCTTATCAGCGCGGCGCCTTCACCGCCGCGAAGCGCTGCAGCGTGCGCTCGCGGGCCAGGTCGTGCTGCACGATGGGCTGGGGGTAGTCGGTGCCGATCTTCAGGTTCGCCGCCGCCAGGTCCACCGGGCGGGCCAGCCAAGGCGCGTGGACCAGCTTGTCCGGCAGCGCGGCCAGTTCCGGCACGTAGCGGCGGATGAACTTGCCTTCGGGGTCGAACTTCTGGCTCTGGCTCACCGGGTTGAAGATGCGGAAGTAGGGCTGGGCATCGCAGCCGGTGGAGGCGGCCCACTGCCAGCCGCCGTTGTTGGCCGCCAGGTCGAAGTCGTTCAGGTGCTGGGCGAAGTAGGCCTCGCCGCGGCGCCAGTCCAACCCCAGGTCCTTCACCAGGAAGCTGGCCACCACCATGCGCAGCCGGTTGTGCATGTAGCCGGTCTGGTTGATCTGGCGCATGGCCGCGTCCACCAGCGGGTAGCCGGTGCGGCCTTCGCACCAGGCCTCGAAATGCGCGTCAGCCTGCTTGCCGTGGTCCCAGCGCAGCGCGTCGTATTCGGGCCGGAAGCAGTGACCCACGACGCGCGGGTGGTGGTGCAGGATCTGGTGGTAGAAGTCCCGCCACACCAGTTCGGACAGCCACACCTCCGCCCCGCGTGAACCGGCCTGCATGCGCTCGTGCGCCAGCCGCGCCAGCCGGCGAATGGACAGCGTGCCGAAGCGCAGGTGCGGCGACAGGTAGCTCGGCCCCTTCACCGCGGGGAAGTCGCGCGCGGTGGCGTAGGCGTCGATGCGCTCGAGGAAATCGTCCAGCAGTTCCTCGCCGCCACGGGTGCCGGAGGGCAGTTTCAACTGGTGCAGGTTGGTCTTCTCGAAACCGATGTCGGCCAGGGTCGGTACCCCAGCCGCATCGCCGGCCGGCAACGGCGCCAGCGCCGAGGCGTGGGGCGCCACCGGGTAGGCCTTCAGGTAGAAGGGCGTCAGCTGCCGCAGCCACGCGTTCTTGTAGGGCGTGAACACGCTGTACGGATTGCCGCTGGCGGTCATCACCTCGCTGCGCTCGAAGACCACGTGGTCCTTGGACGTGTGCAGCACGATGCCGGCGTCCGACAGCGCACCGCGCACGCGTGCGTCGCGGGCCAGGGCGTCGGGTTCGTCGTCGTGGTTGGCGTACACGGCCTGCACGCGCAGCTCGGTCGCCAGCGCAGGAAGCGCCTCCACCGCATGGCCGTGCCGCACGATCAACCCGGTGTGCTCCACCCCGTGCGACTGCCCCAGCGCCCGCAGCTGCGCGTCCAGGTCGACCAGGCTGTCGCGGATGAACTCCACGCGGCGGTCGGCGCGCGGCAGCGGGTCGAGGATCGTGCGGTCGAAGATGAAGCCGCACCACACCTGCCGCGCCGAGCGCAGCGCGTGGTACAGCGCGGCATGGTCGTCCGCCCGCAGGTCGCGCCGGAACCAGACCAGCGCTTTGTCGATCGCCTTGTGCACGCGCGGCAGTGTCGCCGATCGTGGCCTTCCGTCCCGCGCCCGGCCGCGCCCCTAAAATGCCGCCCCATGTCGTCCGACCGGATCAACCTGACGAACCAGTTCCTGATCGCCATGCCCGGCATGGCGGACGACACCTTCGCGGGATCGGTCGTCTACCTGTGCGAGCACACCGAAAAGGGTGCGCTGGGCCTGGTGATCAACAAGCCGATCGACATCAAGCTGAAGAACCTGTTCGAGCGCATCGAGCTCACGCTGGACTCACCCGAGCTGGCCGAGCAGCCGGTGTTCTTCGGCGGCCCGGTGCAGACCGAGCGCGGCTTCGTGCTGCACGAGCGCCTGGGCGACGCCGAGCGGCCCTACAACTCCACGCTCTCCATTCCCGGCGGCCTCGAGATGACGACCAGCAAGGACGTGCTGGAAGCGCTGTCGCACGGCGGCGGCCCGAAGAAGCTGCTGGTCACGCTGGGCTACAGCGGCTGGGGCGCCGGCCAGCTCGAGGAAGAGATCGGGCGCAACGGCTGGCTCACGGTGGACGCCACGCGCGACGTCATCTTCGACACCCCCGTCGAGCAGCGCTACGACCGCGCGCTGGGCCTGCTGGGCATCGACCCGCGCATGCTGAGCCAGGAGGCGGGGCACGCATGAGCGGCGCAGCCGCTTCCCCGCGCCCTCGTTCGTTCCTCGCTTTTGATTTCGGCTTGAAGCGCGTTGGCGTGGCCACTGGCAACACGCTGCTGGGCGAAGCCCGGGCGCTGACCACCATCGCCGACGAAGGCGACCGCCGCTTCGCCCGCATCGAGGCGCTCATCTCCGAATGGCAGCCCGATGCCCTGGTCGTCGGCGTGCCGTTCCATCCCGACGGCGCCGAACACGACAATACCCGCCGCGCCCGCCGCTTCGCACGCCAACTGCACGGCCGCTTCCGGCTGGCGGTGCACGAGGTGGACGAGCGCTACTCCACCACCGAGGCGGTGCACGACGGCGGCGACGTCGATGCCGCGTCGGCCGCCGTCATCCTCGACCAGTACCTCCGAAGCCTGAGACCGACATGAGCACATTGACCCTCGATGCCGAGGCGCTGTACGCCGAGCTGCGCGGCGGCGTGCGCGGCCTGTGGCGGCCCGGCATGGTGCTGCTGGGCACCTGGTCCGGCGGCGCCTGGCTGGCCGAACGCCTGCAGGCCGACCTGCAGCTGCCCGGCAAGCCGGGCGTCATCAGCAGCGCGCTGCACCGCGACGATTTCGGCGAGCGCGGCCTGGCCGGCGGCACCGACGCCACGCGCATTCCCTTCTCCGTCGACGGCGCGGACATCCTGCTGCTCGACGACGTGCTGTACACCGGCCGCACCATCCGCGCGGTGCTGAACGAGCTGTTCGACTTCGGACGCCCGGCCAGCGTGACCCTGGCGGTGCTGGTCGACCGCGGCGGCCGCGAGCTGCCGATCCAGCCCGCCTACGCCGCCGCCAAGGTGGCCCTGCCCGCGGCGCAGCGCCTGTCGCTGACGCGCAAAGACGATGGCCGCCTCGCCTTCGCGGTCGAGGACCGCAGCTGATCCGAACCTCCCAACCATGCTTCACAAGCGCAACCCCCAGCTCAACGCGCACGGCGAGCTGATCCACCTGCTGTCCATCGAAGGCCTGCCGCGCGAGGTCGTCACCCACATCCTCGACACCGCGGGCACCTTCCTGTCGGTGAACGAGCGCGAGGTGAAGAAGGTGCCGCTGCTGCGTGGCAAGAGCGTCTTCAACCTCTTCTTCGAGAACTCGACGCGCACCCGCACCACCTTCGAGATCGCGGCCAAGCGCCTGTCGGCGGACGTCATCAACCTCGACATCGCGCGCTCGTCCACCGCCAAGGGCGAGAGCCTGCTCGACA
>CBIHPZ010000249.1:0-5992 GCA_966211865.1 uncultured Aquabacterium sp. | reverse complement strand
GTGCGCACCGGCGTGGCGGCGAAGATGCCGACGATCTCCAGCGGCATCGCGCCGGTGCTGAAGATCTGGTGCGGCTTGCCGCGCGGCAGCACCAGCGTGCAGTCGGCGCCGAAGCGGTGGACCTCGCCGTCGATGTGCAGCTCGCCCCAGCCGGCCTGGCAGAGCACCACCTCGTCGCAGTCGTGGCTGTGCGGCGGCGTGGCGGCGCCGGGGGCCAGGGTCTGGCGCCAGACGGACAGCTGGCCCAGGCCGTCGTCGGCACCGGCCCAGGTGGCATGGGCCACGCCCGGAATGGCGGCGGGTTGCGGGCGGGTCTGGTGGATCACGAACATGGCGGCTCCTCGCGGGTCAGGGTCAAGGGGCGTCGCCTCGAAGGCAAGAGGTCGACGTTGGGTTCCAGGTGGTTTTCGATCTGCCCGGGCGCCTCGGACGGAAGCCAGTGTGCTGCCGCTGCCCTCGAATGAGAAGCGCCGCCAACGACCTAACATTGCCGACATTCCTTCTTCAATCGGCGGTGACGAATGCATGGCCTGCAATCCCTCCTGGCCTTCTCGGAGACCGCGAAGCGCGGCGGCTTTGCCGCGGCCGCGCGCGAGCTGGGCAGCGCGCCCTCCACGCTGGCCAAGGCCGTGGGCCGGCTGGAGGCGCAGCTGGGCCTGCGGCTCTTCCACCGCACCACCCGCCAGGTGAGCCTGACCGCCGATGGCGAGCGCCTGTTCCAGCGCTGCCAGCGCGTGCTGGCCGAGCTGGAAGAGCTGCAGACCGAGGCCGCGGGCGTCCGCAGCGCCCCCAGCGGCACCCTGCGCATCGACATGCCCATCGTCTACGGCCGCAAGCGCCTGCTGCCTCTTCTCGCGCGGCTGGTGCAGCAGCACCCCGCGCTGCAACTGGACGTGCGCCTGTCAGACGCCTACGTGGACCTGGTGAAGGACAGCGTCGACGTGGCCATCCGCGTGGGCGAATTGCAGGATTCCACGCTGGTCGCCAAGCGCTTCGACAGCCAGCAGCTGGTGCTGGTCGGATCACCCGCTTACTTCAGGCGTCATGGCAAGCCGGCCGCCATCCAGGACCTGGCCGCGCACCGGCACGTGCTGTTCCGCATGCCCGGCACGGGCCGCGACCGGCCGCAGCAGTTCAGCGTGCGGGGCCGTGTCGTGGCGCTGCAGCCGGCGCAGGGGGAACGGCTGAACGATGGCGAGGGCATGGTGCAGGCAGCCGTGCTGGGCCTGGGGCTGGCGCAGGTGCCCGACTACATGGTGGAAGACCAGCTCGCATCGAAGCAGCTGGTGGAGGTGCTGGACGACCACCGCCCGCCGCCCATGCCCATCCACGCGGTGATGCCGGCGCAGCGACTGGTTCCTGCGCGCGTGCGTGTGCTGCTGGAGGCGCTGGATGATTGGCCTGCTTCGGCCGCGGCCGCGGCCGGTGCCGTCGCACGGCCGCGCCGCCGCCGCTGAGCCGCCAGGGATCTTTCAGCGCGCCGGCGGCCTCCAAGCGCCATGTCCCAAGCGTCCCTGTTCGACACCGAGGAAACCGCCTTCCCGCCCGGCATGCGCTTCGAGACCGACTGGCTGGGGGCGGATGAAGAAGCGGCCTTGATCGAGGCCATCGGCGCGCTGGAATTGCGCGAGGCGCGGTACAAGCAGTACACGGCGCGCCGCCGCGTCGCGTCCTTCGGCGGCAAGTTCGACTACGACAACAACCGGCTGCTGCCGGCGCCGCCGATCCCGCCGGCCTTCGAACCGCTGCGCCAGCGCGTGGCGCGCTGGCTGGGCGTGGCGCCGGCGCTCTTCAGCCAGATGCTGGTGGCCGAATACGCGCCCGGCACGCCGCTGGGCTGGCACCGCGACGTGCCGGACTTCGAGTCGATCGTCGGCGTGTCGCTGAGGGGGGAGGGCGAGATGCGCTTCCGGCCCTACCCGCCGGAATCTGCGCGTGCCGCCGACCTGCGCAGCCTGGTGCTGCCGCCGCGCTCGGCCTACGTGCTGGAAGGGCCGGCGCGCTGGCAGTGGCAGCACAGCATCGTGCCGACCCAGGTGCTGCGCTATTCGATCTCGCTGCGGACGGCGCGCGGGTCGCCGTTGCTGCTGCGCACTTGATCTGTTAGCGCCGAGCGCGCCCGCACGCGACCGTCACCCCAGCATCTCGCGCAGCGTGCGCGCCACCACCTTGGTCGCGCGGCGCAGGTCTTCCAGCACCAGGTGCTCGTCGGCCCGCTTGGCGTTCGATTCCAGCACCGTGCGCGGCCCGGCGCCGTAGATGGCCGCGGGCACGCCGGCCGCGCCGTACAGCCGCACGTCGGTGTACAGCGGCGTGCCGGAGGTGGGAATCGGCTCGCCGAACACCGCCTCGCCGTGCTTCTGCAGCGCCTGCACCAGCGGCGCGCTGCGCGCATCAGGCTTCCACGAATCGGCCAGCAGCAGGCGCTTGATCTCGACCGTGATGCCGGGACAGCCGGCCGCGGCTTCCGCGATGACGCGGCGCACGTCGGCTTCCACCTCGGCCGGTGTTTCCTCGGGAATCATGCGGCGGTCCAGCTTCAGCACCACCTTGCCCGGCACCACGTTGGTGTTGGTGCCGCCTTCGATGCGACCGACGTTGAGGTACGGGTGCTTGATGCCCGGCACCTTGGAGGTCACCGACCGATAACGCGCATTCTGCTCGTACAAGGCATTCAGGATAGTGACGGCGCCCTGCAGCGCGTCGATGCCGGTGTCCGGAATCGCGGCGTGGGCCATCTTGCCGTGCACGGTGACTTCCATCTGCAGGCAGCCGTTGTGCGCGGTGATCACCTGGTAGCTGAAGCCCGCGGCCAGCAGGTAGTCGGGCTTGGTCAGGCCGTTCTTCAGCAGCCAGCCGGGGCCCAGCTCGCCGCCGAATTCCTCGTCGTAGGTGAAGTGCAGTTCCACGCCGCCCTTCAAAGGCACGCCCAGCGCTTCCAGCGCGCGCACCGCGAAGGTGTAGCTCGCGAAATCGCTCTTGCTGACGGCGGATGCGCGGCCGTACAGCCTGCCGTCGACCACCTCGCCGCTGTAGGGGCCGTGGGTCCAGCCTTCGCCGGGCGGCACCACGTCGCCGTGCGCGTTCAGCGCGATCACCGGGCCGCCGTCGCCATAACGCCGGCGCACGATCAGGTTGGTGATCGATTCCAGGCCGTAGTCCTTCACCGCCTGGGCCGGCACGGGGTGCTTCTCGGCGCTGAAGCCGAAGGCCTGCAGCAGGTCGGCCGTGCGCTCGGCATGCGGCGCGTTGTTGCCCGGCGGCGTGTCGGTGGGCACCTGCACCAGGGCCTGCAGGAAGCGCACCTCTTCGTCGAAGTGGGCGTCGATCCAGGCGTCGAGTTTGTCGTCAGCGGTGGTCATGGGATTCAGTTCACGAGTTGTTCGAGCAGATGCTGGAAGGCGCGCACCGACAGGTCGATGTCGTGGTTGGTGCTGGATTCCAGCGGGTTGTGGCTGATGCCGCCGTTCAAGCCGCGCACGAAGAGCATGGCCTGCGGCATCAGCTCGTGCAGCTTCATCGCGTCGTGGCCGGCGCCGCTGGGCATGCGGAACACCGGCAGGTGCTGCGCGGCCACCGCGGCTTCCCAGCGTTGCTGCCAGGCCGGCGCGCTGGGGGCGGCCGCGGCGCGCATGGCTTCCTCCACGCGGTGGTCCAGGCCGCGACGGTCGCAAATGCGGCGCAGCTCGGCCAGTGTGTCGGCCACGCAGGCATCGCGCGCGGGGTCGGTCGTCGCGCGGATGTCCAGGCTGAAGCTGCAGCGGCCAGGCACGACGTTGATCGACCCGTTGGGCACCTGCAGCATGCCGACGGTGCCCACCACGTTGGGCACGCTGGCCGCTCTTTTCTCGAGGTAGAGAACCAGTTCCGCGACGGCGGCCGCGGCGTCGCGCCGACGGTCCATCGGCGTGGTGCCGGCGTGGCTGGCCATGCCGATCACCTCGCCGATGAAGCGCACCCCGCCGTTGATCGAGGTCACGACGCCCAGCGGCAGGTCCAGTTCGTTCAGCACGGGGCCCTGCTCGATGTGGACCTCCACGAAGCCGAGGTAGCGCGCGGGGTCGCGCTTCAGTTTCGGGATGTCGTCGACGCACAGCCCGGCGTGCTGCATGGCCTGGCGCATCGTGATGCCGTCGGCGTCCTGCTGCTCCAGCCAGGTGTTGTCGAAGTGCCCGGTGAGGGCGCCCGACCCCAGGAAGGTGGCCTTGTAGCGCTGGCCTTCTTCTTCCGCGAAACCCACCACCTCGATGCCGAAGGGCAGTCGCCGCCCGGCGTTCTTCAATTCACGCACGCAGGCCATCGGCACGAAGATGCCCAGCCGCCCGTCGTACTTGCCGCCGTTGCGCACGGTGTCGTAATGGCTGCCGGTGAGCAGGCGCGCGGCCTGCGGATCGGTGCCGTCGTAGACGCCGACGACGTTGCCCACCGCATCGATCTCGACCCGGTCGAAGCCGCAGTCCTCGCGCATCCAGTGCGCCAGGCGCTGCGCGCAGGCCCGGTGCGCGTCAGTCAGGTAGGTGACGGTGAGCTGGCCGTTTTCCGCATAGCCGGGGTCGCTGTGCTGCGCCAGCTTCTCGGCCCAGTCCCACACCAGGTTGCCCAGCGTGGGCGAGGCGCCGAACTTGTCGTCCAGCCGGATCTCCGCGATGCGGTGGATGTTGCGCAGGCACTCTGCTAATTCGTAATCGACCGGGTGCTGCAGGCGCCGCGCGAAGGTGGCGATGATCTCGTGCCGGTCCAGCCCCAGGCCGCGCGGGCCGCGCACGGCCAGGATGAAGGGAAAGCCGAACTTCGCGTTGTAGTCGGCATTCAGCTGCTGCAGCCGGGCGAACTCTTCCGGCGTGCAATCGGTGAGGCCGGCCTTGCCCTGCTCGTTGGTCGATTCCGCGGTGAGCGTCTTCGACACCATCGCCTTGCCGGCCAGTTCCGGGTGGGCGCGGATCAGCGCCACCTGCGCGTCGCGGCCGGCTTCGCGCACCACCTGCACCAGCGCCAGCTTCAGCTGCGCCAGGCTGCGGAACGGCCGCAACGCCGCGGCGCGCTCGGCGATCCAGGGCGAGTGTTCGTAGGTGCCGTCCAGCAGCGCGGTGAATTGCGCGGGCGTGGCGGCATTCAATTGATCGAGGGTGAGGCTCACGCTGAACCTTTCTTCATTCATGCCCAGGCTTCATTCCCAGACGAAGGCGGTCGCCGGGTCGAAGGGGTGGACGGATTTCCAATGGCGGGCGATGTCGATGCGGCGGGTGACCCACACGCGGTCATGCTTCTGCACATGGTCCAGGAAGCGCTGCAGCGCGCGCATGCGGCCCGGGCGGCCGAGCAGGCGGCAGTGCATGCCGATGCTCATCATGCTGGGGTGCTCGTCGCCTTCCGCGTAGTGGACGTCGAAGGCATCGCGCAGGTATTCGAAGAATTCGTCGCCGTGGCTGAAGCCCTGCGGCAGCGCGAAGCGCATGTCGTTGCAGTCCAGCGTGTAGGGCACCACCAGGTGCGGCCTGCGTTCGCCGCTGCTGGTCTGCACCTGCAGCCAGAAGGGCAGGTCGTCGCCGTAGTAGTCGCTGTCGTACTCGAAGCCGCCGTGCTCGACCACCAGGCGGCGGGTGTTGGGGCTGTCGCGGCCGGTGTACCAGCCCAGCGCCCGCTCGCCGGTCAGCCGCTGGATGATTTCCATGCCGCGTTCCAGGTGGGCCCGTTCCGTGGCCGCGTCGATGTTCTGATAGTGGATCCAGCGCCAGCCGTGGCAGGCGATCTCGTGGCCCAGCTCGACGAAGGCGGCGGTGACCTCGGGGCAGCGCTCCAGCGCCATCGAGACGCCGAACACCGTCAGCGGCAGGCCGCGGCGCTCGAATTCACGCAGCAGGCGCCACACGCCCACGCGCGAGCCGTATTCGTAGATGCCTTCCATGCTCAGGTGCCGCGCGGTGAAGGCCGGCGGGCTGAACATCTCGGACAGGAACTGCTCGCTGCCGGCGTCGCCGTGCAGCACCGAGTT
>CBIHPZ010000248.1:0-5994 GCA_966211865.1 uncultured Aquabacterium sp. | reverse complement strand
ACGCGCTCGCCCAGGTACTCGCTGAGCACCGTGGCATAGGCCGGCGGCGCCACCACGTCGTGCTGCGCCTGCACGTTCAGGATCGGCGCGCGGCCGCCGGCGAAGAACTCGTCCACGGGCGTGCGCTTCTGCGCCGCCGTCTGCATCGCCATCAGGTGGCGGTTCCAGCCGGTCAGCCAGGCGCTGGCGTCGTTGCCGGGCGCGAAGAACACATGCTGCAGCGCGGCCAGCCGCTGCTCGTCCGGCAGGTCCGGCTCGGCGCAGCGTTCGATCAGCGCGCGCACCTCGGGCGGGATGGGCACGGCCTGCGTGCCCCGGGGCACCTTGCCGGCCGAACCCGCCAGCAGCACCAGGCCGCGCACGCGCTCCGGATGGTCGCTGGCCAGCGTGCGGGCGATCCAGTTGCCGTGCGCGTGGCCCACCACCCACACCGGTTCGTCGGTCTCGTGGCGGATCACCGCGGCGATGTCGCCGGCCCAGTCGTGCAGGGTCTTGCCTTCCAGCGGGCCGGTGCTGCCGCCGTGGCCGCGCGGCTCGGGCCGCAGCACGCGCCAGCCGGCCTCGCACAGCGGCTCCGCGATTTCCACCAGGTCGGTGGCGCCGCGGCCCAGCGAGGGCAGCAGCACGATCACCGGCCCCTGGCCCTGCGCGTACACCACGATCTCGACCTCGGGCGACACGCGCACCTTCTGGCGTTGTTCGGGCCAGCGGCCCAGGACTGAAGGATGATCGGCAAGTAGGGTGTTCATGGCATGGAAGGAGTGGGATGGACCTGCGCCAGATCCGGTACTTCGTGACGGTGGCCGAGGCGCTGAGCTTCGTGCGGGCCGCGGAGCGGCTGCACATGTCCCAGCCGCCGCTGTCGCAGCAGATCAAGGCGCTGGAGGAAGAACTGGGCGTGCAGTTGCTGCACCGCACCCGCCGCGAGGTGAAGCTGACCGATGCCGGCCGCGTGTTCCTGCACGAAGCGCGCGACCTGCTGGAGAGGGCGCAATCGGTGGCGCACCGCACGCGCCAGGCCGCCGCTGGCGAAGAAGCGGCGCTGCGCATCGGCATGGCCACCTCGGCGCTGTACCACGTGCTGCCGCGCCTGCGCGAGCGCGTGGCGGCCCGGCTGCCGAGGGTGACCCTGACCGTCACCGACATGAACTCGGACGAGCAGGTGGGCAGCCTGGCGGCCGACAAGATCGACCTCGGTTTCATCCACGCCCGGCCGGACATCCGCGGCCTGGAGCGGCTGACCGTGCTGGTCGACACTTTCGCCATCGTGCTGCCCAGCGGGCATGCGCTGGCCCAGCGCGACGGACTGCGCCTGCGCGACCTGGAAGCCGAGCCGGTGGTGGCCTTCTCCCGCGAACATGCGCCGGCGCTGTTCGATGCGCTGATCGCCTCCTGCCAGCACGAAGGCTTCAGCCCGCGCATTGCCCACGTCGCGCGGCACCCGGCGAGCCTGCTGCAGATGGTGCGGCTGGGCCTGGGCGTGTCGATCGTGCCCCGGTCCTATGCGGACGACTCCCTGCCGGGCCTGTCGTTCCACCGCATTCCCGAAGCGGCCGGCCGCCTGCAGATCGACGCCATCTGGCGCGGCAGCAACCCGGCCGCTGCGCTGCGCACCGTGGTGACCGAGGTGTTGAGCGACTTCGCGCATGGCAGCCCCTCACGCCCGGCCGACGATGGCCGCGTCGAGCAGGGCGGATAGCGGCGTCGCGTCGAAGCAGGCGAAGGCCTCGCGCACCCGACCGGTTTGCTGACGGTCCAGCAGCCCGTCCACCAGGGCATCGAACTTGGCGCCGATCGCCGCGGCGCGGTCGGGGTTGGCCGCGGACCCGGACGGGTTCATCACCTCCACCCGCTCGAAGCCACCGGCGGCGTCCTCCACCTCGACCCAGCCGCAGAACTGCGCGGGGTACCAGGCGTCGTGGCGCGGGTCGTGCACCACTTCGATCGCATTCGCCAGCGTCACCATGGCCGCGTCTTTCAGGCATTGGGGTTCGTACTGCACCGGCAGCACCGCGCCATGCCGCAGCGCGGCCGCGACGGCGTAGCGCAGGCTCATCTGCGCATTCAAGGCCGAGCCCGGCTGGTACGCATACCCGCACTGCCGTTCGACGACCGCGGCCATGCCGGCGCGCACGCGGCGGCCGGGCTGCCACTTCGGCCGCAGCGCCAGCGCCGCATCCACGTGCGCATGCGCGCTGCCGCAGCAGCCGTAGGGCTTGAAGTTGGTCTCGGGCGCATGCCAGTGGTCGCCGAGCCGGTCGAGCAGGCGGTCCGGCTCGGCTTGGTCGGTGAAGGTGGACAGCAGGCCGCCGTCCTGCGCCTCGTAGACCTGCGTTGGGCCCGTCAGCCCCAGCGCGGCGAGTTCTGCCGCCATCACGCCCGACTGGGCCGCACGGCCGGGGTGCAGCCGCTTCGAATCGCTGCCATCGGCGGTGAAGGCATACAGGCCGCCCGCCTGCGTGCCCGCCAGCCCCAGCGCCCAGGCGGTGCGGCGCGCGTCCAGGCGCATCAGCACCGCGGCGGCCGCGGCGGCGCCCAGGGGGCCGCAGACGGAGGTGAGGTGCCAGCCGCGCAGGCGTGCCCGGGCTGGTTGCAGGGCCAGCGAGGTGCGGATGGCCACCTCGTAGCCCGCCGCGATGGCGGTCTCGATGCGGCCGGGTGCCGCGCCGGTCGCCTCGGCCACGGCCAGTGCCGCGGGCAGCACCACCGCGCCCAGGTGCACCTTGGCGTTGTGGAAATCGTCCACCTCGAAGGCATGCGCGGCGGCGCCATTGACCAGCGCGGCGTCCGCGGCGCGCAGGCGCGGCGCGGCGTCACCCCAGATGCGCGCCTGTCCTGTCGTGGCCGCTCCTTTCAGGGCCCAGCAGCGGATGGCCTCGGCCCAGGGCTGCGCGGCACCACTGAGCGCGCAGCCGAAGGTGTCGAGCGACAGCCAACGCAGTTCCTGCTTCACGCGGGCCGGGACGTGCGCCGGCGTGAGGCCCGCCAGCCATTCGGCCAGGGCTTGGGTCAGCATGGCGCCCCCTTCAGGGTTCGATGCGGATGTTGGCGGTCTTGATGACCTTGCCGACGCGGCGGATCTCGTCCTCGATCAGGGCCGCGAACTGGGCCGGCGTGTTCTCGGACACCTCGAACGAGAGCTCGGCGAAACGCGCCTTCACGTGCGGGCTCTGCACCGCCTTGGCGACGGCGGCGTTGAGCTTGGTGACGAGTTCCTTGGGCAGCCCCGCCGGCGCCCACAGCCCGTACCAGGACAGCAGCTCGAAGCCGGGCATGCCGCTTTCGGCCACGGTGGGCACGTCGGGGTAGGCCGGCAGGCGCTTGCTGCTGGTGACGGCGATGGGCTTGAGCTTGCCGCTCTTGATGAAGGGCGTGGCGCCGGCCAGGGGCGACACCGCCGCCGACACGTGGCCGCCCATCACGTCCGTTAGCTGCGGCACCGCGCCCTTGTAGAGGATGATCTCCATGTCGAGCTTCAGCTCGCGGTTGATCATCTCCTCGGCCAGGTGGCTGGTGGTTCCCAGGCCCGAGGTGGCCCAGGTGAAGTGCTTCGGCTGCGCCCGTGCGAGCGTCGCGAAATCGGACAGGGTCTTCGCCGCCACGGTCGGCGTCACCACCACCGCCAGCGGCACGTAGCCCACCTGGGCGATCGGCGTGAAGTCCTTCTGCGCGTCGTAGGTCTTCTTGGCCACCACCAGCGGCATGTAGACCTGGCTCGACGCATTGAAGAGCAGGGTGTAGCCGTCGGCCGGCGCGCGTGCCGCTTCCTGCGCGCCGATCATTCCCGAGGCACCGGGCTTGTTGTCGACGATGAAGGTCTGCCCGAGGATCTTCTGCATCTCGTCCGCGACGATGCGGCCCACGGTGTCGATGGCGCCGCCCGGCGTGTAGGGCACGATCATGCGGATCGGCTTGCTCGGGTAGGCCTGCGCGCCGGCGGCCGCCGGCATCCAGGGCAGCAGCGCCAGCACGGCGGTGGCAACGACGGTCTTCATGCTCGGGTCTCCTGAGGGCATCGGTCCGGCAGCGCGGTTCGGCTGCGGTGAAGGCACTCTAGGCAGCGCTTGCAGCCCCGTCCAAGACTGTCTGCGACACAGAGAAATAGCTTCGGCGAATCAGCCGCCGAGCTTGGCTGCGCGCCATAGCAGGCGCTGATATCGGCTATAGCCTGGGACACCTCGCCGGGCGGCCGTCGGCTCGCCAGACTGCGGGCAGCCTCGGCGCGGTGCGCGGTCGGGGTGAAAGCCCATCTGCCGTCCAGGAGACACCATGCTGAATCGATCCACCGGCCGCCGTCTCGTGATCGGCACCCTGATGCCGCTGCTGTTCGCCCCGGCCTTCGCCCTGGCGCAGTCCTTTGCCACCAAGCCCGTCCGCATCGTCACGCCCTTCGCACCAGGCGGCAGCACCGACATCCTGGCGCGGGCCCTGGGCGAGGGGCTGGGCAAGGAGCTGGGCCAGCCGATCATCGTGGAGAGCAAGCCCGGCGCCGGCTCCGTGCTGGGCAACGATGCGGTGTCCAAGAGCGCGCCCGATGGCCACACGCTGCTGCTCACGACGAGCTCCTTCGCGATCGTCCCGAGCCTGCACCCCAAGCTGCCGTATTCGCAGGAGTCCGGCTTCGCGCCGGTGACCATCCTCGGCCGCGCGCCGAATGTCTTTTTCGTTCGCGCCGACAGCCCGATCAAGTCCGCGGCGGACTTCCTCGCCCGCGCACGCGCGCAGCCGGGGCGCATGACGTACGGCTCGTCCGGCAACGGCTCGTCGACGCACCTCTCGGCCGAGCTGCTGAAGATCAGCGCGAAGGTCTTCGTCACGCACATCCCGTACCGCGGCGCCAGCGCGGTGGTCACCGACGCCCTGGGCGGGCAGATCGACGTCGGCGTCGCCACCTTGCCGAGCGTCCTGCCGATGATCAGCAGCGGCAAGGTGCGGGCGCTGGCGGTCAGCGGACGCACGCGCTCGCCGGTGCTGCCCAACGTGCCGACGGTTGCCGAAGCGGGCGTGCCCGGCTACGAGGCCGACAACTGGTACGGCATCTTCGCTGCGGGCGGCACCGCGCCAGCCATCGTCAAGCAGCTGTACGACGCGATCCAGAAGTCCGCTGCCATGCCCGCCTTCCGCCAGCGGGCGGCCGCTGAAGGGCTCGTGGTTTCTCTGGAAGCTCCGCAAGCCACGTCGGCCTTCGTCCGCGCCGAGGAAGCCAAGTGGCGGCGGGTGGTGAAGGAGCAGTCGATCAGCGCGGACTGATTGCGCGGGCAAGACGGCGGCGGCGCCAACGCGCCAGCGCCACGGGGGGGCGAGGCCCACGCGCCGGCGACCGGCGGCGCCGGCACGATGGACGCGTCATTCAGGCAGTAGCAGCCGCGACGCCGGCGCGGCGCCACCATCGCGGTGACTATGATCGCCGCCCATGGAAATGCGCCAGCTCGAATCCCTGGTCGCGATTGCCGATGGGGGCAGCTTCAGCCGCGCCGCGGTCATGCTGAACCTGGCACAGCCGAGCCTCAGCCGGCAGATCGCTCTCCTGGAGCGTGAACTCGGCCAGCGCCTGCTGGTGCGAACCGGCCGTGGCGTGGCGCTGACGGCCGCGGGGGAGGCGTTCATCGTCCATGCCCGCCACATCCTGGACACGGCACGCCAGGCGCGCGAAGCGATGCAGGACCTGGACGAGAACCCCGCCGGCCGCGTCGTCGTGGGCATGCCGCCGCGTGTGGCCTTGGGGCTGTCCGTGCCGCTGGTGCGGGCCTTCCGCGCCCGCTTCCCACGGGCCGTCATCAGCGTGCTCGAAGGGCTCAGCCTGTCGCTGCGCGAGCAGCTGGTGGCAGGACGCCTGGACCTGGCCCTGCTGTTCGACCCGCTGCCCTCGCCCTTGCTCAGCTGCGAGACCCTGCTGCGTGAACGCCTGCTGCTGGTCGCGCCGCCGCGCAGCCGGCTGCCGGCGCGCGTGGCCCTGGCGGCGCTGCCCGGCTACCCCATGGTGCTGCCCAGCGC
>CBIHPZ010000247.1:0-6033 GCA_966211865.1 uncultured Aquabacterium sp. | reverse complement strand
CGGACCTGCCCGCCCTGGTGGCCAGCCTGTTCGACGAACCCGACCCCGGCCGCGGCGCCGCGCGCTTCCACGCCGCGCTGGCGAACACGGTGGTGCAGGCCGCCGCCCGGCACGGCGCCACCCACCTGGCCCTGACCGGCGGCTGCTTCCACAACCGCCTGCTCAGCCGCCTGGTCGAGCAACAGTGCCACGCCCTCGGCATCCGCTGCTTCCGGCCACAAGAAGTGGACTGCGGCGACGCCGGCCTGGCGCTGGGCCAGGCCTGGCTCGCCGCCCACGCTGTCGCCGCTAACCCACAAACAACGCGTCCTCACCAGGAAGCCCTGCCATGTGCCTAGCCCTCCCTGCCCGACTCATCGAGCGCCGCGGCGCCGACGAGGCGCTCGTCGAACTGGGCGGCGTGCGCAAGACCGTGTCCATCGCGCTGGTGCCCGAAGCCGGGCCCGGCGACTACGTGATCGTGCACGTGGGCCACGCCATCGGCCTCATCGACCCGCTGGAAGCCGAACGCACGCTGGCGCTGTTCGCCGAGCTGCAGCACCAGCAAGAACAGCAGGACGCCACCCCATGAAGTACATCGACGAATTCCGCAACGGCGACGTGGCCCGCGCCCTGGCCGCGCGCATCGCCGCCGAATGCCAGCCCGGCCGGCGCTATGCCTTCATGGAGTTCTGCGGCGGCCACACCCATGCCATCGCGCGTTATGGCATCGCCGAGCTGCTGCCGCCTTCGGTCCGCATGATCCACGGCCCCGGCTGCCCCGTGTGCGTGCTGCCCATCGGCCGCATCGACCAGGCGATTGCGCTGGCCATGCAGCACGGCGCCATCGTCGCGACCTATGGCGACACGATGCGCGTGCCCGCGTCCGGCAGCCTGTCGATGATGCGGGCCAAGGCGCGCGGCGCCGACATCCGCATGGTCTATTCCCCGGCCGATGCCCTGGCCCTGGCGCGCGCGAACCCCGAGCGCGAGGTGGTGTTCTTCGCCATCGGCTTCGAGACCACCACGCCGCCCACCGCCCTGGCCATCCGCCAGGCCGCGGCGGAGAACCTGGGCAACTTCAGCGTGCTGGCCTGCCACGTGCTCACGCCCAGCGCCATCACCCACATCCTGGAATCGCCCGAGGTGCGGCAATGGGGCACCGTGCCGCTGGACGGCTTCGTGGGGCCGGCGCACGTCAGCATCGTGATCGGCGCGCAACCGTACGAGCACTTTGCGGAGGAATACGCCAAGCCGGTGGTCATCTCGGGCTTCGAGCCGCTGGACGTGATGCAGTCCATCTGGATGCTGGTGCGCCAGGTGAACGAGGGCCGCGCGGAGGTGGAGAACCAGTTCACCCGCGCCGTCACGCGCGAAGGCAACCTGAGCGCGCAGCGCCTGGTGGCCGAGGTGTTCGAGCTGCGCGACCACTTCGAATGGCGCGGCCTGGGCGAGGTGCCCTACAGCGCCCTGAAGATCCGCCCGGCCTGGGCGCGTTTCGATGCCGAGCAGCGTTTCGGCCTGGCCTACCAGCCGGTGCCCGACCACAAGCAGTGCGAATGCGGCGCCATCCTGCGCGGCGTGAAGGAGCCGCAGGACTGCAAGCTGTTCGGCACCGTGTGCACGCCGGAGAACCCGATGGGCTCGTGCATGGTGTCGTCCGAAGGCGCGTGTGCGGCGCATTGGACCTACGGCCGGTTCCGCGGCATTCCCGTGTCGGTAACGGCCGAAAGGAGCGCGGCATGAGCAAGGCCGGCTACATCCGCCCGCTGGACTTCAAGCGCGGCCGCATCGACATGAACCACGGCGCCGGCGGCCGCGCCGCGGCACAGCTGGTGGAGGAACTGTTCGCCAAGGCCTTCGACAACCCCGCGCTGCGCGCCGGGGACGACGGCGCGGTGGTGGACACCCCGCCCGGCCACCGCCTGGTGATGGCCACCGATGGCCACGTCATTTCGCCGTTGGAATTCCCGGGCGGCGACATCGGCTGCCTGTCGGTGCACGGCACCCTCAACGACGTGGCGATGATGGGCGCGCAGCCCCTCGCGCTGTCCGCCAGCTTCGTGCTGGAAGAGGGCTTCGAGCTGGCGGTGCTGAAGCGCATCGTCGAATCGATGGCGGCCGCCGCGCGTGACGCCGGCGTGCCCATCGTCACCGGCGACACCAAGGTGGTGGAGCGTGGCAAGGGCGACGGCGTGTACATCGCCACCACCGGCATCGGCGCGCTGCCGGCGGGCCGCCGCATCGGCGGCGCGCTGGCGCGGCCGGGCGACGTGGTGCTGCTGTCCGGCTGCATCGGAGACCACGGCGTGGCGGTGCTGTCGCAGCGCGAATCGCTGGGCTTCGAGACCACGGTGCGCAGCGACACCGCCGCGTTGCACGGCCTGGTGGCCGCCCTGCTCGCCGCCGTGCCCGAAGGCGCCGTGCACACGCTGCGCGACCCCACGCGCGGCGGCCTGGGCACCACGCTGAACGAGATCGCGCGCCAGTCCGGCACCGGGCTGCGGTTGCAGGAGTCCGCGATTCCCATCAAGCCCGAGGTGGAAGGCGCCTGCGAGCTGCTGGGCCTGGACCCGCTGTACGTGGCCAACGAAGGCAAGCTGGTGGCCATGGTGGACGCCGCGCACGCGGAAGCGGCACTGGCCGCGCTGCGCGCCCACCCGCTGGGGCGTGAGGCGGCGCGCATCGGCGAGGTGGTGGACGACCCGCACGGCTTCGTGCAGATGGCCACGCGCTTCGGCGGCCAGCGCGTGGTGGACTGGCTGACGGGCGAGCCGCTGCCGCGCATCTGCTGAGTTAGCCGATCCATGCGCATCCTGCTGCTGGCGCATGCGTTCAACAGCCTCACGCAGCGGCTGTTCGTCGAATTGCGGGCGCGCGGGCACGCGCTGAGCGTCGAGCTGGACATCGCCGATCCCGTGACGGAAGAAGCCGTGGCCCTGGCCCGGCCGGACGTGCTGATTGCGCCCTACTTGAAACGCCGCATTCCCGCCTCGGTCTGGCAGCGGGTGCCCTGCCTGGTGCTGCACCCCGGCCCGCCCGGCGACCGCGGGCCGGCGGCGCTGGACTGGGCGCTGCTGCAGGGCCGCACGCGCTGGGGCGTGACCGTGCTGCAGGCCAATGGCGACTACGACGCGGGACCGGTGTGGGCCACGCATGGGTTCGACATCACGCCCGGCGCCACGAAATCCGCCATCTACCGCCACGCCCTGTCGGATGCCGCCGTGCCGGCGGTGCTGGAAGCGCTGGACGCGATGCAGCGCGGGGGCCAACCCACGCGCGTGGAATCGGGGCCATTGCGCGGCCCGGTGCCGGCCGCGCAACGGCACATCGACTGGGCGCGCGACGACGCCGGACAGGTGCTGCGCCTGGTGCGCAGTGCCGACGGCGCGCCCGGCGCGTGGGCCCACATCGGCGGGCGCCTGCTGCGCCTCTTCGATGTCCACCCCGCGCAGCCGCGGCCCGAAGACGCCACCGCCGCGCCCGGCCAGCTGATGGCCCGCCGCGGCCCCGCCGTGCGCATGCGCTGCGCGGCGGGTGCCGTGTGGATCGGCGCGGTGCGTGACGATGGCGGCCTCAACAGCGCGCCCCGTGGAGCGCCCCATGGCGACGTCAACACGACGCCCAACAGCGCCCGTGGGGCGGGCCCCTTGGCCGGCCTGAAGCTGGCCGCCACGCTGGCCTTGCCCGAAGCCGCGGACCTGCCCGAATGGCCCCAGCAGCTGCTGTGCGACACCACGACAGCGCGCGACTGGGACGAACTGCACTACGAGGAATTCGGCCCGCCCGGCGCCCGCGTCGGCTGGCTGGCCTTCGACCTTCACAACGGCGCTTTGGGCGAACGCGCCGCGGCCCGCTTGCTTGCGGCCTGGCGCGAAGCTTGCGCCCGCGACACGCAGGTGCTGGTGCTGGCCGGCGGTGCCGACTTCTTCTGCAACGGCATCCACCTGCACGAGATCGAAGCCGCCGCGCGCCGCGCGAACGACAGCGCGGCCGACGCGTCCATGCGGTCCATCGAGGCCATCGACGACCTGGCGCTGGACATCATCACCACCACCGACCGGCTGGTGGTCAGCACGCTGCGCGGCAATGCCGGCGCGGGCGGCTGCTTTCTCGCGCTGACGGCCGACCAGGTGTGGTCGCTGCCCGGCGTGGTGCAGAACCCGCACTACCGCAACATGGGCAACCTGCACGGCAGCGAGTACTGGACCTACCTGCTGCCCCGCCGCGTGGGAAACGAAGCGGCCGCGGCGCTGATGCGCGGCCGCCTGCCGATGGGCGCGCACGAGGCGCACGCGCTGGGCCTGGTGGACGCGGTGCTTCCCGATGAAGCGGCCCTGCGCGCGCAGGCGCTGCAGCTGGCCGCGTCGCCCGACATCGCGCAGCGCATCGCGGCCAAGGCCGCAGGCCGCGCGGCCGACGAAGCGCGCCGCCCGCTGGCCGATCACCGAAGCGAGGAACTGGCCGCGATGCGGCGCAACTTTTACGGCTTCGACCCCAGCTACCATGTCGCGCGGCACCATTTCGTGCACCGCAAGCCGCACGCCCGCACGCCGCGCCACCTGGCGACGCACCGCCGCCAAAGACCCTGCACAAGCGCCGACGAATGAGAGCCGCCGACCCTGCCGAAACCCTGGCACCGCCCGACACCGATCGGCCCTGCGTGCTGGTGGTGGACGACGAGACGCGCTCGCAGGAATCGATGCGCCGCACGCTGGACGACGACTTCGAGGTGCTCACCGCCGGTGACACCGCCGCCGCGCGCGAGCTGCTGGCGCGGCACCCGGTCTCCGTCATCCTGTGCGACCAGCGCATGCCCGGCCAGAGCGGCGTCGACTTCCTGAAGGAAGTGCGCGCCGAATGGCCCGAGACGGTGCGCATCGTGATCTCGGGCTATGCCGACAGCGAGGACATCATCGCCGGCGTGAACGAGGCCGGCATCTACCGCTACGTGCTCAAGCCCTGGGTGCCGCAGCACCTGCTGGACACGGTGCGCGGCGCGGTGGACGCCAGCCGCCTGCACCGCGGCCTGCAGCGCCTGGACATGGACCTGCGCGCCGGCACGCCCGCGCTGCGTGCCCGCCTGGGCGACCGGCTGGCGCAGGCGCGCAGCGTCTACGGCTTCGAACGCATCGTGCGCGCGCCCGGCAGCCCGCTGGACGCGGTGTGCGCCATGGCCGCTCGCATTGCGCGTCATGACCTGTCGGTGCTGATCCTGGGCGAATCCGGCACCGGCAAGGAACTGATGGCGCGCGCCATCCACTACGCCAGCCCGCGGCTGGAGCGGCCCTTCGTGGTGGAGAACTGCGCCGCCATCCCGGACACGCTGCTGGAAAGCGAGCTCTTCGGCCACAAGCGCGGCGCCTTCACCGGCGCGAACGAGGACCACGTGGGCCTGATCCAGCGTGCCGACGGCGGCACGCTGTTCCTGGACGAGATCGGCGAAACCTCGCCGCTGTTCCAGGTCAAGCTGCTGCGCGTGCTGCAGGAAGGCGAGCTGCGGCCGGTGGGCTCGGCCCGCACCGTGCCGGTGGACGTGCGCGTCATCGCCGCCACGCACCGCCACCTGGAAGCCGAGGTGCAGGCCGGCCGCTTCCGCGAAGACCTGTACTACCGCCTGGCCGGCGTCACCTTGCAGATGCCGCCGCTGCGCGAACGCGCCGGCGACATCGTGCCGCTGGCCGAACGCCTGCTGGCCGATGCATCCGCCGAACTGGCCGTGCCGGCCACCCACTTCGACGAAGACGCCCGGGCGGTGCTGATGGGCTACCCCTGGCCCGGCAACATCCGCGAGCTGCGCAACGAGATCGCCCGCGCGCTGGCCCTGGGCGACGGCGGCGTCGTGCGTGCCACCGACTTCTCGCCCCGCCTGCTGCAGGGCCAGACCGGCCGCGCGCAGGCCGCGGCCACCTCACCCGCCCTGCCCGCCGCCGGCACGCTGCAGGAACGCCTGGACGCCATCGAAGCCATGCTGCTGCGCGAGGTGCTGCTGCGCCACCGCTGGAACAAGACCCGCGCCGCGGCCGAGCTGGGCCTGTCGCGCGTGGGCCTGCG
>CBIHPZ010000246.1:0-6059 GCA_966211865.1 uncultured Aquabacterium sp. | reverse complement strand
CCACTGGGCTGGCCGAAGCCACTGTTCGGCGCCGCGCCGATCACCTTGGTGGTCTCGTCGTCGTCGGCCGCCGCGGGCGTGCCGGCGGTGGCGGGCGGCCGGGTCGGCATCGTCATGTCGGCACCGGAGGCCAGGCGGGCCAGCGCGGCGCGCAGCTCGGTGCAGCTGCGGAAGCGCTTGTCCGGCAGCACCGCCATGCCGTGGTCGATCAAGGCCAGGAAGGCCGGCGAGAAGCGGCCCGCGCCGAGCTCGGTGGCCGAGCGGAAGTTGACGCCGGCGTGGCGGTCGATCGCCGGCATCGGCGGCTCGCCGGTGACGGCGAAGTAGGCGACGCCGCACAGCGCGTACAGGTCGGTCCAGGGGCCCTGCGGCAGCGAGTCGGTGTACTGCTCGATCGGCGAATAGCCGGGCTTGAAGATCAGCGAGGTCTGCGCGTCGTTGGCCTTGCGCGTGGCGCCGAAGTCCAGCAGCACCGGCGTGCCGTCGGGCTGCAGGATGATGTTGTCGGGCGAGACGTCGCGGTGCACCAGGTTCTCGCCGGGCAGCGAGTGCAGGCCGTCCAGCGCGTCCAGCAGGCGCACCAGCACGCGCACCAGCCAGGCCTCGCTGACGCGCGAGGGGTCTTCCTTGACCCACTGCTTCAGCGTGCCGCCCTCGTACAGCTTCATCGCCATGAAGGCGGTGCCGTTGGCCTGGAACACGCGGTACACGGCCACGAGCGACCCGTCGCTGCGGGTGCGCTCGTTCAGCATGGAGAGCAGGCGCGCCTCCCGCACGAAGCGGTTGACGCCCGACTCGAACATCTCCTTGGCTTCTTCGGTGTTCAGCGGCGTGACGGTGCTGCCGTCCCGGCGCGAGAAGCCGCGCAGGAAGAACTCCTTCAGCGCGACGCGCCGGTCGAGCATCGCCTCGTACGCTTCGTAGACGATGCCGAAGCCGCCGTAGCCCAGCACGCGGCGGATCTCGAACTCGCCGACGACGGTGCCCGGGGGCAAGGCGTCATCGAAGGTCATGGGACCCCTCGCCCGACGAGTACGTCGGCCAGCCTTGCAGGCCGCGCCGGGGCCAGGAGGCCCGGCCCTTCGCCAGGCACAAACAGTCCCCCGGACTGTTTGTGTCCGGGCTCAGCCCCAAGGGGATGGGCGGGCCGGCTTGGGGCGGCCCGGCGCTCGGCCCGCCGCGCGTTGCTGAGATTTGTCATCGACGGGCGAGTGCGACCAGCTCCTGGCGATCGTGCTGCTCGATGCGGCCGTCGCGCAGCCGCACCATGGTTTCGTGGGCGATGTCGGCGTTGACGCCGGGGGTGATCCAGATGGTGCGGGTGATGGCGGCGTTCAGGTCCATGTTGTAGCCGCGCGCCTCGATGCGGTAGGTCTCGAACGTGCCCGCCGGCACCTGGATGGTTTCCTTGGCCGCCACCTTGAGGTCGTACTGGAAGGTGTAGTTCAGGCCGCTGCGGCGCGCCTGCTTGAAGGTGGTGCGCCACTTGTGGCCGACCACCAGTTCCGCCGGGTAGAACTGGCGCGGCGTGCCCATGCTGCCCAGCGGATTGGCCGTGGTGTTGCCCATCAGGTCGGACGCGTATTCGCCACCGTTGTATTCCACCCGGTCGCCATTCTCGTCCACCGCGGTCACGCGCAGGCTCAGCGGTTTCTCGCTCTTGTTGAATTGGTCGACGATGCGGAAGTCGTACTGGTCGCCGACGCGGTAATTGCGCTTGTGCTCCAGGCGGCCCTGGTAGAAGGGCGTGGGCTGCAGCTGCGCCACCACCGCCAGCGGCGGCTGCGTGGCGACGATGCGCTGCACCTCGGCGGCTTCAGCCAGGCGCTGCACCTCGCGGCGGGCCGCCTCGGCCTCGCGGGCGCGGGCCTCGGCCGCCTGGCGTTCCTGCGCTTCGGCCTGCCGGCGCCTGGCTTCCACCTCGGCCGCGCGGGCCTCGGCCACGCGCACGGCTTCCTGGCGTTCACGCTCGCGCTGGCGGGCTTCGGCTTCCTGCTTGCGGCGGGCGGCGGCCTCGTCGGCGGCGCGCTGGCGCGCGGCGGCTTCGGCGGCGGCCACGCGCTGGGCTTCGGCCTTCTCGGCGGCGATGCGGGCGGCCTCGGCACGCTCGGCTTCCTTGCGCGCGGCCTCGCGTTCGGCGGCCACGCGCTGCGCTTCCTGCTCGGCTTCCTTGCGCGCCGCTTCGCGCGCGGCGGCCACGCGGGCGGCTTCGCGCTCGGCGGCTTCCAGCTGCTGCTTCAGCACGGCCTCGGCCTTCAGGCGCTCGGCTTCGGCCTGGGCAGCCTTCTTCTTCGCCTCTTCGCGGCGCGCGTCCTCGTTCTTGCGCAGCTCGTCTTCCAGCAGGCGGTTCAGGCGCGCCTGGGCCAGCTCACTGGCGTTGCCGCTGGGGTAGGAACGGATGAACTCGGTCAGGCGCTGCACGTCGGTGCTGTTGCGCACGCGGGCCCAGGCCGCCATCTCCTGCTCGAAGCGCTGCTCCAGCTCGGCCACCGACATCGTGCCCTTGCGCTGCGGGAACAGCACCACCTCCTGCTCGAGCGAGGTGCTCTCCCAGGGGATCTGCCGCCCTTCGGACTCCATGCGCACGTTCAGGCGCACGCGCTTGAAGGCGTCTTCCAGCGCGGTGTCCGGCAAGGCCAGTTCGCGCACCAGGTGCTTGGTGTAGAGGCCGTTGGAGCCCTTGCCGTCGTAGGCCAGCTGACCCGGCGCGGTGGCGTAGGCGAGCAGGCTGCCGGCCGGCGCGTCGAAGGGGCTCAGGCCCTTGGCCGGGGGACGGTAGGCGCCGACGAAGGGGTCCTCGCGGCAGGCGTCGAGGATGACGAGGTAGTTGCGGCCCTTGGCCTCGCTCATGTAGCGCATCAGCTCGCCGACCTCGACGGTCTGCTTCTGCACGTCGGCCGCGCCGCGCACCTTGGCGTCCACCGGCACCAGGTAGTTGCGCCAATCCTGCTGCAGGCCGTGGCCGGCGTAGTAGAAGACCGCGAAGCGCACCTGCGGGTCCTTCAGCCGCTGGCCGAAGCGCTGGATGGCCTGCTGCAGGTCGCCGCGGCTGGCGTCGTAGCGGGCGTCGACCTGGAAGCCGGCCTTGGTGAGCAGTTCAGTGACGGCCTTGGCGTCGTTCTTCGGGTTCAGCAGCTCGTTGCCGGGATAACCGGCATTGCCGATGACCAGGGCCAGGCGCTCGCCGCCGGCGGAGTACACCGGCCCGCCAGCTGGCAGCAGCGCCAGGGCGGCAGCCGCGGCGGCGGCCGTGACGTGGGCGCGCAGGCCCTTGCTTCGTCTCATTGCTTGCGGCGCGGCTTGGCCTGGGCCGCGCTGGGGCTGTTGGCGGCGGCGGGGCGGGCGCCGATGTTGAAGCCGCAGTTGCTGTTGACCACGCTGAGCGAGCCGTTGTTGCAGGCCAGGGTGTGGGAGCCCGTGGGCGGGTTGGTGGTGTCCGTCCAGGTGTAGCTGGAGCCCGAGGGGATGGTCACCAGGCCCGGGTTCTGGTCCGGCGAGCAGGTGAGCGTGCCATTGGTCGAGCTGCCGGACCACGACGAGACGGTGGTCTGGCACGGGCTGCCACCGCTGCCGCCGGTCACCGGCGAGCAGCTCGGCTGGCCGACCGTCTGCAGGTTGCCCTGATAGCACTGCACGGTGATCTGGCCGCGGGTCGTGCCGATGGTGTCGCTGGCCACCAGGGTGGATCCATCGCTGATGGTGGCCGGCACCTGGTCGGCGTTGCAGGTGGCGCCCGAGACGCTCCAGCCGCTGCTGGCAAGCGACGAGGTGTTGCAGGTGACGGTGCCACCGCTGGCGCAGGACGACGACAGCAGGGTCAGGGATCCGGCATTGCAGCTGTAGGTGGCGCTGCCGACGAGCGGCCCGCTGCTGTCGGTCAGCGTGGCCGACTGGCCGTTGGCGATCGGGCTGGGCGCCTTGTCGGCCGAGCAGGCGTTGCGGTCCACCGTCCAGCCCTGCGGCGGCGCCGCGCAGCCGGTGCTGGTGGAGACGAAGCAGCTGGGCGAGCCCACCATCGACAGCGTGCCGTTCGAGCACGACCAGGTGACGGTGCCGTTGGTCGGTGCACTGTTGTCGGACAAGGTCACGGTCTGGTTGTTCGACAGGGCCACCGGCGCCGTGTCGGACGTGCAGTTGTTGTCGCCGCTGGACCAGTTGGCCGAGGGCGGGGCGCAGCTGCCGGCGGTGACGTTGCAGCTGGGCGCGCCGACGATGGACAGCGAGCCGCCGCTGCAGCGGTACACGATGCTGCCCAGCGTGGGAGCCGTGTTGTCGGACAGCGTCTGCTGCTCTTCGGCGTTCATGTCGGTCGGCGTGGTCGCCGACTGGCAGGTGACGCCCGCCACGCTCCACGCGGCACTGGGCGCGCCGCATCCCGCGCCGCCGGCCGACTGGCAGGTGGCCGCGCCGGTGCGCGTCAGCGTGCCGTTGCTGCAGGTGTAGCTGATGGAGCCGAGGCCGGGGTCCTTGGTGTCCGTCAGCGTCACCGACTGGCCGGTGGTCAACGGCTGGGGCGTGACGTCCGAGGTGCATTCGGCGCTGCCGACATTCCAGGTGGCGTTGGGTGCGCTGCAGCTTTGCGGCACCAGGCTGCAGTTGGCGTTGCCGCTCTGCGTCAGCGTGCCGTTGCTGCAGGCATAGGTGATGGAGCCGGTGGCGGCGCCGGAGGTGTCTTGCAGCGTGACCGAGAGGCCGTTGCCGACGCTGGTGGGCGCGGTGTCGGACACGCACAGGTTGGATCCGACCGACCAGCTGGCGCTGGGGGCGGAGCAGGCGCCGGCATTCGGGTTGCCGCAGGACGGGGTGCCGGTCTGCGTCAGCGTGCCGTTGTTGCAGGCGTAGGTGATGGTGCCGGTGAGCGGCGACTGGCTGTCGGTCAGCGTCAGGCTCTGGCCGTGCAGCACGCTGCCCGGGGCACTGTCGGACGTGCAGGCGTTGTTGCCGACCGTCCAGTTGGCAGCCGGCGCCGTGCAGGGCTGGTTGGCCGGCGGCGCGCACGTGGGCGTGCCGGACGCCAGCAGGGTGCCATTGCTGCAGCTGAAGGTGGCGCTGCCCACCAGCGGCGCGCTGGTGTCGTTGAAGGTGGTCGTGGAGCCGTGGGCGACGAAGCCCGGGCTGTTCGACGTGGTGCACAGGTTGCCGGCCACGGCCCAGCGGCGGGGCGCCGTGCAGCCGTTCTGCGGCTTGGGCAGCACCTGGGTGGCGCCGCTGTTGTCGATGTAGACGGCGACCGTCTCCAGCACCAGGTCGTAGCCCTGCAGGTTGGGGCGGAAGAACAGGGTGATGGGGTCGAAGGTGTCGGGGTTCAGGCCCGCGGCGAGCAGCTGCGGCCGGATCGCGTTCACCAGGTTGGCGCGCAGGCCGGGAATGGCGGCGAGCTGCGCGGTGACCATGGCCGGCGTCAGGTCCTTGGCGCCGGACTGGCCGGCCAGGCGCGCCAGGTCGGAGGCCAGCTTGTCGGTCAGGCCGGTGATGTTGATGGTGATGAAGCCGCGCTTCCTGATCGCCTGCGTGCTGAAGGAGTGGTGGCGTTCCTCGCCGTCGGCGGTGACCAGCTTGAGGACGAAGGGCGGCGTCAAGCGGGTGATGTTGATGCGGTAGTAGCCCTGGGCGTCGGTCACCGCCGTGCGGGTCTGGCCCGCGGCGTCGGTCAGCGTGACCGTGGCGCCGACGATGGCGCGGCCGTCGCCGGCCGTGCCGTCCGCACCCGCGGCGTCGCCGTCAGCCCCGCCGCCACCGCCACCCGGAGGCGCGCTGGCGGTCCAGAAAGCGTCGTCGCAGGACAGGCTGTTGCCGGCGCTGTCGACGATGGGCGCGCAGGCGACCGGCGGGGGGGTATCGCCGCCGCCGCCCCCACTGCCGCAGGAAGCGAGCAGCACGGCAGACAAGCTGAACAGGACGGGCAGCAGGGCGCGCGCAAAGCGTGACATGGGGCTTCCTCGAGGCGGACGTTCGCCGAAAATTCTAGGAGCCCGGGGAGGTGCTGCGCCGCCCGTTCGCAGTGCCGAAAGTCAGGTGTTACGAGGTGCTGGGTGTGCGGGGGTGACGAATCCGCCGTG
>CBIHPZ010000245.1:0-6064 GCA_966211865.1 uncultured Aquabacterium sp. | reverse complement strand
CCTGGCGACCTGCCGGCCCACCTGCCGCAGGTGCTGGCCGACCTGGCGGCGCTGGTGGCCGAGGTGCTGCAGGCGCGCGACGAGCGCCTGCTGCGCCGCGCGCACGAGCGCCGCGCGGCCGACCTGGCCCGCGCTTCCGGCGACTGGGGCTGGGAAACCGATGCCGAGCACCGCTACAGCTGGCTGTCGTCGAACTTCGAGGAGCAGACCGGCACCAGCGCCGCCTTCTGGCTCGGCCAGGCCGTGCGCCCGCGCGCGCTGCTGGACGCGTGGGGCGACCCCCTGGTGCCCGGCGTCACCATCGAAGACCTGCTGAACGCGCGCCAGCGCTTCAGCGGCGCCATGATCGACACCACCCTCCTGGGCACGCACCGCGTGATCTCCATCAGCGCGGTGCCGCAGTTCGACGACGGCGGCCGCTTCCGCGGCTTTCGCGGCATCACCAAGGACGTGACGCAGCAGGTCGCCGCGCAGCGCAAGGTGCGCGAGCAGCAGATGCGCCAGCTGGCGGCCGAGCAGGCCAGCAAGAACAAGAGCGAACTGCTCAGCCGCGTCAGCCACGAGTTGCGCACGCCGCTGAACGCCATCCTGGGCTTCTCGCAGCTGGCGATGCTGGACAACAGCCAGCCGCTGCCGCCGGCGCAGCGGCGCCGGGTGGAATCCATCCATGCCGGCGGCGAGCGGCTGCTGGCCCTGATCGACGGCATGCTGCAGGCCGCGCGCGCCGAACAGAGCCAGCGCACCCTAACGCCCGAAGTGGTCGACCTGGCGCGCGCCTGCAACACGGCGGTGGCGCTGCTGCAGCCGCTGGCCGAGGCGCATGGCGTGACGCTGGACAACCGGCTTCAGCCCGGCACGCTGGTGATGGCCGACGAAGGCGCGCTGGGCCAGGTGCTGCTGAACCTGCTGTCCAACGCCATCAAGTACAACCGCCGCGGAGGGCTGGTGCGCATGGCCGTGCGCACCGCGGTGGAGGCCCACGGCGACCTGTGCCTGCACATCGAGGACGAAGGTGCGGGCCTGAGCCCCGAGCAGGTGGCCATGCTGTTCCAGCCCTTCAACCGCCTGGGCGCCGAGCAGACCGACGTGGCCGGCACCGGCCTGGGCCTGGTGATCTCCAAGACCCTGGTCGATGCGATGGGCGGCGCGCTGGCGTTTGAATCACGCCCCGCCGCCGGCACCCGCGTGACCCTGACGCTGCCGGCCGCCCCCGGCGATGCGCAGCCGGCCGCGGCAGCCGCGCCAGCGCCGGCAGGCGCACTGCAGCGCGCGGCCGATGCCCAGCAGCGGCGCGTGCTGTACGTGGAAGACGATGCGGTGAACGCGATGCTGATGAAGCAGCTGTTCCAGATCGAGCCGGCCTGGCAGCTGGACATCGCCGCCACCGGGGCCGAGGCGCTGGCGCAATCGGCCGCCGCGCCGCCCGACCTGATCCTGCTGGACATGAACCTGCCGGACATGACGGGCCTGGACGTGCTGCGCACCCTGCGCGCCCGCGGCCTGCAGGCGCCGCAGGGCTGCATCGCCGTCTCCGCCGACGCCATGCCGCACCAGATCGAGCTGGCGATGAAAGCCGGCTGCACCGACTACTGGACCAAGCCGCTGGACCTGGCGGCGACGTGGAAGCGGCTGGAGGCGCTGCTGGCGCCCGAACAGAAGCTGTGAGCGGGCTTCAGTGGTCCGTCAGGCCAATGAAATGGTCCAGCATGTGGAAGTGGTCGTCGTGGAACTGGTCTTCCAGTGACGCCAGCTTCGCGATCGGCACCCACTCCACGCGCGCCGCGTCGTCGCCGGCCTGCACCTCGGGCCGCTCGCGCTCGCCCAGGTCGAAATAGAAGGCGTGGGTGATGGTGCGGCCGCGCTGGCTGCGGTCGGGGTGGTCGAACACCACGTTGGCCTTCAGCGCGCCGCGCATGGTGCTGTCCAGCAGGCTGAGCTTGGTTTCTTCCTCCAGCTCGCGCAGCGCGGATTGCCAGGCGGTTTCGCGCTGGTCGATGAAGCCGCCGGGCAGGGCGTACAGGCCCTGGCCGGGCGCCTCGCCGCGGCGGATCAGCAGCACCTCGTCGCCGCAGCGCACCAGCGCGTCCACCGTGACGAACACCGGCGGGTAGGGTGACTTCGACCAGGCCTCGCGGTAGGCCTGGATGAAGCGCCATTCGGTCTTCAGCGTGCGGTACTGCGGCAGCGCGGCCCACGCGCGCAGGAAGGCCAGCGTGCTCTGGGGCGCCTGGTCGACCAGCGCGGCCAGCGTGGCGTCGAGCTGGCCCTCGCAGCCAAAGTAAGCGTCCCGCACGGCCGTGGCGTCGACCGGGCCGCTGCGGTCCACGCTGAGCAGCGACCAGCCGGGAAAGCCGCGCAGGTAGTCGCTGGTGGCGTCCTTGAAGTGGCCGACCAGCGTGACCTTCGGGGACTCGACGCCCGCCTCGGCCAGGATCTGCTGCACGCCGGTGCGCACGCGCTGGTTCCAGCGGTCTTCGTTGTAGTAGTCGCGCACCGGCAGGAAGCGCAGGCGCGCGCGCTGGTCTTCCGGCAAGGCCAGCTTGAACATCTCGGCCCGCTCCTGCCAGCTGAACGGGTTCTTCGGCGTGCGCGCCTGGAAGGCCGAGCCGATCACCACCACGCACAGCGGCGCGGCGGCCAGGGCCTGCGCCAGCAGCGCGGCATGGCCGGCGTGGAAGGGCTGGAAGCGGCCGATGAAGACGGCGGCGTCGGGGGTGTCAGCGGTCAGGGGCATGGTGTGCGGGGGTGAGGCGACAGACGGGTGGCGGGTGGCGGGAATGCGTGGGACGCGGAGGACGTGGCCGGGTGCTGTTCCAATGCGGCCCTTTGCCGTTGAAGCCGAATGGACGCCGCGATTGCAGCATGAGCACGCCACCCTCCCAAGCAGTTGCTGAACCGGGGCGGCTTGCGCTCGCCGATGCCATGGCGGCGATGGTGGCCCTGGCCGGGCTCGCCTTGTCGGCCGCGGCGGCCTGGCCGGGGCTGCTGACCGAGGACTCGCTGGTGCAGTACCAGGCCGCGGTGCGGGGCGTCTATGCCGACTGGCATCCGCCGGTGATGTCCTGGGTGTGGCGCCAGTGGCTGCGCGTGCTGCCGGGCGCGCAGGGCATGCTGCTGATGCAGCTGGCCATGCTGTGGGCCGGCCTGTGGCTGTTCTGGCGCGCGGCGCGGCCGCGGCGGCTGGCGCCGCTCTTCCTGCTGCTGGGCCTGGCGCCCTGGGTGCTGAATTTCTCCGGCGCCATCTGGAAAGACGCCGCCATGGCGTTTGCGCTGCTGCTGGCCGCCGGCCTGTTGCTGCGCCCACCGGGGCCGGGCCGCGGCCTGGCCGTCGTCGCACTGCTGTTCTACGCGCTCAACCTGCGCCACAACGCGCTGTTCGCGATCGCGCCGCTGCTGTGGTGGCTGCTGCGTGCCGCCTGGCCACGGGCGCCCCGCTGGCAAGCCCTGGCGGGCACCGGAGCGGCCCTGCTGCTGATGCTGGGGCTGGGCCAGCAGCTGCAATACCGGGTGCTGGACGCGCAGCGCGAGCGCCCCGGCAATGCCGTGCTGGTGGACGAGCTGGCGTACCTGTCGCTGCTGGAGCAGCGCAGCCTGGTTCCCGGCCTGGCCTTGCAGCACATCCAGGCCTGTGCCGGCCGGCAGATTGCCCACGGCAAGCTGCTCAACCGCTACAACTGCTTCCTGCTGCTGGACCCCGCGGTCACCGCAGCGCCCATGCGGCAGGACCTGCTGCCGGCCTGGCGCCAGGCGGTGGCCGCTCATCCTGCGGACTATCTGCGCTTCCGCCTGGCCAGCTTCGCCTTCCTGCTGCGTGCCCCGGACCTGCCGCCGGCCTTCGCGCGCCTGCCGGGCACCGTGGCCAACGAGCTGGGCTTCTCCTACCAGCCGAATGCGGTGGGCCGCTGGGCGCAGCAGTGGCTGGCCGCCAGCGTGCAGGCCGCGCCCGGGTTCTTCAAGCCCTACACCTGGTTGTGCGCGGCCTTCGGGCTGCTGGCCTTCAGCCTGCTGCGCGCCCGCGGTGCCGCTGCCACGCCGGAACGCGTGCTGCTGCTGTCGGCGCTGGGCTACACGCTGGGCTACCTGCCGGTCACGCCGCAGTCCGACTTCCGCTACGTGTACTGGAGCGTGCTGGCCACCAGCCTGGCGGCGCTGTGGATGCTGCTGCGGCCGCGCGATGAAAGACCGCAGGCGCTTCGGCCTGGGCGTGCCGGAGTGGTGCTGGGCGTGGCACTTTGTGCCGTGGCGGCCACCGCAACGATGGGCCGCTGGGCCGGCCTCAACGCCGATGAGCCGCTGCGCGCGCAGCTGCCCGCCGGGCGCGCGGTGGTGGGCACGCAGCTGCGCGACCTGGTGGCCGCGGGTGACGGCTGGCGCATGCAAGGCCCCGCGCCCCGCTTCCAGGCCGATGGCCTGGCCATCGACGTGGCGACGGCCCGGTACCTCAGCTTCACCGTCCAGTGCGAGGGCAGCGCCAGCGTGCCACTGCACGTGCGCACCTGGGGCGACGGCCAGGCCGGTCCGGAAGCGGGCCACGTGGTGGACTTCGTGGCCCAGCGCGGCGCCAACGTCATCGCCTTCGACACCTACCGGCCCTGGCCGCTGGTGGCGACGCTGAAAGGCCTGCAGATCGACCTGCAGGCGGCGCCGGCGCTGTGCCGCACGCTCACCATCGGTGATATCCGCCTGCACGGCTGACCCGCCGCGTTTCACACGTGCTTGGCCGCGATCGGCATCTGCCGCCCGCTGCCGAAGGCGCGCGAGCGCACGCGGATGATGGGCGGCGACTGGCGGCGCTTGTATTCGTTGCGGGCGATCATGCCGCGGATGCGTTCGATCAGCGCCGCGCCGTCGGGCGTGCTTTTCATCTTCGAGAAGAAGGCGCTGGCCGAGGCCAGCTCCCAGGCCGCCAGGCGTTCGCCTTCGATCAGGATCTTCAGCAGTTCGTCCAGCACGTCGTAGGGCGGCAGGCTGTCGGTGTCCAGCTGGCCGGGCGCCAGTTCGGCGGAGGGCGGCTTGTCGATGATGGCGTTGGGGATGATCTCGCGCCCCGCGGCTTCGTTGACGTGGCGCGACAGCGCGAACACCTCCGTCTTGTAGAGGTCGCCCAGCAGGCCCAGGCCGCCGTTGGTGTCGCCGTACAGCGTGCAGTAGCCCACCGAGATCTCGCTCTTGTTGCCGGTGGTCAGCAGCAGGTGGCCGAAGCGGTTCGAATAGGCCATGAGCACCGTGCCGCGGATGCGGGCCTGCAGGTTCTCGGCCGACAGGCCCGCCAGCGGCGCGTTGAAGCTGCGCTGGAACTGATCGCCATAACCCGCAAAGAGATCGGCAATGGGATGGGTGTAGAGCGCGATGCCGAGGTTCTTGCACAGCGTGACGGAATCATCCACCGAGCCGCTGGACGAGTACTTTGAAGGCATGGTCACGGCGACGACGTTCTCCGGCCCCAGCGCCTCGGCGGCCAGGGCCAGGGTCAGCGCGCTGTCGATGCCGCCGGACGAGCCGACGACGACCTGGCGGAAGCCGCAGCGCCGCGCATAGTCCTTCAGGCCCAGCGTGATCTGCGCCTGGTAGAAGGCCATGGTCGGCAGGCCCTGCCTGGACACCGGCGGCAGCGCCTTGCCATCGGCGGCGCTGAAGTGGCTGCCGTCGAAAGTGAGCGTCACCACCTGCTCGGTGAAGCGCGCCGCCTCGAACACGATGCCGGCGCCGGGCTCGGCCGCGAACGACGCGCCGTCGTACACCAGCGTGTCGTGCCCGCCGATCTGGTTGACGTAGAGGATGGGCAGGCCATGGCGGCGCGCCGCGTCGCCGAAGACCTGGTGGCGCTGCTCGCGCTTGCCGACGTTCGACGGGCTGGCGTTGATCGACACCACGAGATCCGGCGCGGCGTCGGCCAGGCGCTGGAAGGGATTCACCGAGTAGTCCGCCCCTTCATCATTCCAGCCGTCCTCGCAGATCATCAGCCCGACCTGCATGCTGCCGATGCGCAGCACCCGCGCCACGTCCGGCCCGGGCTCGAAGTGGCGGCGCTCGTCGAAGATGTTGTAGGTGGGCAGCAGTTGCT
>CBIHPZ010000244.1:0-6081 GCA_966211865.1 uncultured Aquabacterium sp. | reverse complement strand
TCGGGGCGCGAGGTCCAGTTGAAGATCTGGATCGGCATCACCGTGAAGGACGAGAACATCCAGTCGAACAGGCCCGCGGGCGGCTCGCCGGTGAAGGGCACCGGCGGCAGGAAGGCGATGAAGGTGAGCGCGCCGATGGTGATGATGGGCGCCGTCTCGCCGATGGCGCGCGACAGGCCGATGATGACGCCGGTGAGGATGCCGGGCGTGGAGTACGGCAGCAGGTGGTCGCTGATGACCTGCCACTGCGAGGCCCCGCAGGCGTAGGCGCCTTCGCGCACGTGCTGCGGGATGGAACGCAGCGCCTCGCGCGTCGTCGTGATCACGATCGGCAGGATCAAGAGCGCCAGCGTCAGGCCCGCGGTGAGGATGCTCTGGCCCAGCCCGAAGGTGTAGACGAAGAGGCCCAGCGCCAGCAGGCCGTAGATGATGGACGGCACGCCCGCGAGGTTGGTGATGTTGATCTCGATGACGTCGGTGAACCAGTTCTTGCGGGCGTATTCCTCGAGGTACACCGCGCCGGCGATGCCCAGCGGCACGGCCACCAGCGCCGTCACGCCCATCACCAGCACCGAGCCGACCCAGGCCGAGAGGATGCCGGCCTGGCCCGCGCGGCGCGACGGGAAGGAGGTGAAGAACTCGGTCGTCAGGCGCGGGATGCCGGACACCGCCATGTCGACGAACAGGGCCACCAGCGTCAGGATGCCGATGGCCAGCGCCATCAAGCCGAGCAGGCCGAAGATCAGGTCCCAGCGCTTGTGGCGGCGGATGATGCCGCGCAGCTGCTCGGCATTGGGGGGGCTGCGTTCCATGGACGAACTCATGTCAATACGCCTCGCGGAACTTGCGGCGCATCCAGTGGCCGATCAGGTTGAAGGTTAGCGTCAGCAGCATCAGCGACAGGCCGGCCGCGAAGATGGTCTGGTAGCCGATGCTGCCGTGCGGCAGGTCGCCCAGGGCCACCTGCACGATGTAGGACGTGATGGTGGCGGCCGGCTCCAACGGGTTGAAGCTGAGCGTGGGCTGCATGCCCGCGGCCACGGCCAGGATCATGGTTTCGCCCACCGCACGCGAGATGCCCAGGATGTAGGCCGAGGCAATGCCGGACATCGCCGCCGGCACCACCACCTTCACCGCCGTCTGGTAGCGGGTGGCGCCCATGGCGTACGAGCCTTCGCGCAGGCTCATCGGCACGGCGCGCATCGCGTCTTCCGACAGCGAGGACACGTAGGGAATGATCATGATGCCCATCACGATGCCGGCCGAGAGCACGTTGAAGCCCGGCAGGTCCGGGTAGATCTTCTGGATCAGCGGCGTGATGAACAGCAGCGCGAAGTAGCCGTAGATGATGGTCGGCACGCCGGACAGCAGTTCCAGCAGCGGCTTCAGCGTTTCGCGCGTCTTGTGGCCGGCGAATTCGGACAGGTAGATCGCGATCACCGTGCCCAGCGGTATCGCGATGGCCAGGGCCACGGCCGAGCTGGTGATGGTGCCCGACATCAGCACGATGATGCCGAAATGGGCGTCGTCGAACAGCGGCGTCCACTGCGTGTCGGTCAGGAAGGACCAGACCGGCACGTGGCTGAAGAAGGCGAGCGATTCGCGCACCAGGATGTACACGATGCCCAGCGTGGTGAACACCGAGACGCAGGCGGCCAGCAGCAGCACCGTCTCGATGGCACGTTCGCGCCGCTTGCGCCGGGCCTTGGCGCGGGCGTACTCGGCCAGCTTGGCGGCGCCGGTGACCGCGGCGGCCGGCACGACAGGGCCCTCGGCGGAGGTGGTGATCGCCATGCGGCCGCTTCCTTCGGTAGTTATCGAACCCGGATCAGAGCTTGGCTTCGCGGGCCATCAGCTCTTCGATGGTCACGCCCACTTCGGCATTGCCGCCGAAGACCGTGCCCTTCTTGCCCTTGGCGATGTGCTCGAGGTTCGACGTGTAGGCCTTGGGCGGCAGCGGCACGTACTTCACCTCCTTCGCGATCTTCGGCGCTTCCTTCATCATGTACTCGACGAATTCCTTGACTTCCGGCTTCGCGAGCGACTTGACGTTGACGTAGATGAAGATCGGGCGCGACAGCGGCTGGTAGCTGCCGTCCAGCACCGTCTTTTCGCTGGGCGCCACGGCCGGCTTGCCGGCGGCGGCCACGATGGGCACGGCCTTCAGGCGGGCCTGGTTCTCGGCGTAGTAGGCATAGCCGAAGTAGCCCAGCGCGTTGACGTCCTGCGACACGCCCTGCACCAGCACGTTGTCGTCTTCGGACGCGGTGAAGTCGCCGCGGCTGGCCTTGGCCTTGCCGTTCACGGCTTCGGTGAAGTAGTCGAAGGTGCCGGAATCGGCGCCGGCGCCGAAGAGCTTGATCGGCGCGTCGGGCCAGGCCGGGTTCACCTGGTTCCACTTGGTGATCTTGCCCTGGGCGGCGGGCTCCCACATCTTCTTCAGTTCCTCGATGCTGATCTGCTTGAGGAAGCTGTTCTTGGGGTTGGCGACGACGGTCAGGGCGTCGAACGCGACCGGCAGCTCGAAGTACTCGATGCCGGCGGCCTTGCAGTCTTCCATTTCCTTCTTGAGGATGGGGCGCGAGGCGTTGGAGATGTCGGTCTCGCCGCGGCAGAACTTCTTGAAGCCGCCGCCGGTGCCGGAGATGCCGACCGTGACCTTCACGGCATTCTTCTTGGACTTCTGGAAGTCTTCGGCCACGCCCTCGGTGATCGGGAAGACGGTGGACGAGCCGTCGATCTTGACGACCTGGGCCTGCGCGGCGTGGGGCAGTGCCCAGGCCATCGCGGTCAGGGCCAGGGCAGCGAATTTCGGGGCGGAATTCATGTGCGTTCTCCAGCGACTGTTGGGGTGTCGCGGCCGCACTGTAGGCAGGCTCGATGAAGGTTTCGTGACACTTCGCCCCGTGTTCCGTGACAGCCCCGGCGTGAGGGATGACACGCCCGGCGCCGCCTTCAGGCCGCGGCCGGATGCAGCGGAATGGTCCGCCGCGGGTGCTCGGCCCGGGCCCGCAGCTGGCCGCAGCCGCCATCCACGTCCTGCCCGGCGGATTGCCTCAATTTGGTCAGCACGCCGCGGCGATGCAGGCGCCGGGCGATGTCGGCGGCCTTCTCCCAGCTGGGGCGGTTGAAGTCCAGGCCGTCGACCTGGTTGTACGGAATCATGTTGAGCACGCCGTACTTGCCGGCCAGCAGACGCACGATGCCGTCGAGTTCGTCGTCGCCGTCGTTCACGCCGTCCAGCAGGGTCCACTGGTACTGGATGGGGTAGCCGGTGGCGCGGGCATAGCGCTCACCCGCTTCCACCAGCTCGGCCGGGTCCAGGCGCGGGGCGCGCGGCAGCAGCCGCTCGCGCAGCTCGGGCTTGGTGGTGTGCAGCGACAAGGCCAGCGCCGGCTTCACCCGGCCCTGCGGCAGGCGTTCGAAGGCGCGCGGGTCGCCGACGGTGGAGAACACCAGGCTCTTGTGCGCGATGCCGCCTTCCTGGCCCAGCAACTGGATGGCTTCCAGCACGTTGTCCAGGTTGTGCGCCGGCTCGCCCATGCCCATGAACACCACCTTGCGCACCGGCCGGCGCCGCCGGGCCAGCGCCACCTGGGCCACCATCTCGCCGCTGCTCACCTGGCGCACCAGGCCGTCGCGGCCGGTCATGCAGAAGAGGCAGCCCACGGCGCACCCCACCTGGCTGGAGATGCAGACGCCCTCGCGCGGCAGCAGCACGCTTTCCACCATCTGGCCGTCGCCCAGGCGCAGCAGCAGGCGCGCGGAGCCGTCTTCGGCCGGGTGCTCGGACTGCAGCACCGCCAGCGCGGCCAGCTCGGCTTCCAGTTCAGGCATCGCCTCGCGCAGCGGTTTGGGCAGGAAGTCTTCCGGCCGGCGCTTGCCGGCGGATTGCGGCCGGCCGGTGGCCCACAGGCGCAGCACGCGCTGTTCGTGCAACGGGCCGGCGCCCAGGGCGCGCAGTTTCTGGCGGATGTCGGCGATGCGCACGGGCGGAGGGATTCGGGCAGCGGGGAATGCGGGCCCCGAAGTGTAGGCAAGCCGCTACCATCGGCGCCAGGAGCCTGATGACCGTGATCGTAGAGAAGCTGCTGGCCGCCCTCGTGCTGATCGTCTGCCTCGTGATGCTGGGCCGCATGCTGCTGTCACCGCGGCGGCAACAGCGCTTCGATGCCGCGCTGCTTGAATGGCGCGATCGCCTGCGTGGCCTGTTCCAACGCCGCCCCGGGCAGCGCCGCGCCAGCCAGCAGGACGCCGCCCGCACCGCCGAGGAGGCCATCCTGAAGGCGCGGCGCACCGCCAGCCGGCGGCACAACGGCCTCGGTGGCGACAAGGCGGAACCCGAGGGCGAGTGGGACGGCAACGTCTTCCGCCCCAAGTCGTTCAAGCCGCCGCAGAAGCCGCACTGAGCCGGTCTCCCCTCCCCGTTCGCTGATCCCATCTCCTTGGACGCGACCTTCGCCATGGTGGTCGCCGGCGCGCTCGTCGCTGGCTTCGTGCAGGGCCTGTCGGGCTTCGGCTTCTCGATGGTCGCGATGTCGTTCTGGGCCTGGGTGCTGGACCCCAGGCTGGCCGCGGTGCTGGCCGTCTTCGGCGGCATGACGGGGCAGCTGTTCGCCGCCCTCACCGTGCGCCGCGGCTTCGACCTGCGCACGCTGGCGCCTTTCATCGCCGGCGGCCTGGCGGGCATCCCTGTCGGGCTGTGGCTGCTGCCCCGCTTCGAGCCCGCCCTCTTCCGCGCCTTCGTCGGCGGGCTGCTGGTCATCTGGTGCCCGCTGATGCTGATGGCCGGCAAGCTGCCGCGGCTGCGCTTTCCCAGCCCGGGCGCGGCGCGCGTGGCCGATGGGCTGGCCGGCGTCTCCGGCGGGCTGATGGGCCCGCTGGGCGGCTTCACCGGCGCCCTGCCCACGCTGTGGTGCACCCTGCGCGGCTTCGAGAAAGACCAGCAGCGTGCGGTGATCCAGAACTTCAACCTCGCGATGCTCTCGGTGACGATGCTGAGCTACCTGGCCAGCGGCCAGGTCACCGCCGCGATGATTCCGTCGCTGGCCGTGGTGGCACCGGCGCTGCTGCTGCCGGCCTGGCTCGGCACGCGGCTGTACCTGGGCATCAGCGACCTGGCCTTCCGCCGCATCGTGCTGGGCCTGCTCACGGCCTCGGGCATCGCGCTGCTGGCCGCCGCGCTGCCGCGGCTGCTGCACTAACTTGCAAAGGACGCCTGCATGGAACCGCTGCTGCTCAAGCCCCGCACCCACGACCTGGCCGGCGGCTTCCAGGTGCGCCGCGTGCTGCCCGCGGCGGCGCAGCGCGCGGTCGGGCCCTTCGTGTTCTTCGACCATTTCGGCCCGGTCACGCTGCCGGCGGAGATGGACAGCGACGTCGGCCCGCACCCGCACATCGGCCTGGCCACCGTCACCTACCTGTTCGAAGGCCGCATGGCGCACCGCGACAGCCTGGGCACGGTGTGCGAGATCGAGCCCGGCGCCATCAACTGGATGACGGCCGGCCGCGGCATCGTGCATTCCGAGCGCACGCCGGCCGCCCTGCGTGGCCAGCCGCGGGCCATGCACGGTCTGCAGCTGTGGGTGGCGCTGCCACCTGAACTGGAGCAGTGCGAGCCGGCCTTCCAGCACGTCGGCACGGAAGACATCCCCGAGTGCCTGGTCGACGGCGCGGAGCCCGTCGTGCACGGCGGTGGGCAGCCGGGCGCGCCAGGCACGGGCGTGAAGGTGCGCGTGCTGGTCGGCGAGGCCTTCGGCGCCCGCTCGCCGGTGCGTGCCGCCTCGCCCACGCTGTACCTGGACCTGCAATTGCCCGCCGGCGCGCGCTGGACGCTGCCGGCGCTGGCCGAGCAGCAGGCGCTGTATGCGCCCACCGGCGTGCTGCGCATCGACGGCGTCGAGCTGCCCGCGCAGACCATGGCCGTGCTGCCCACCGGCACGCCGGTGCTGCTGGAAACGTCGGCACCCACCCGCTGCGTGCTGATCGGCGGCGCCGCGTTGCCGAAGCCGCCGGCGATGTGGTGGAACTTCGTCGCCAGCGACCGCGCGCTGATCGAAGCCGCGGCCGCGCGCTGGGAAG
>CBIHPZ010000243.1:0-6092 GCA_966211865.1 uncultured Aquabacterium sp. | reverse complement strand
GTCGACTTGCCGCAGCCGTTGGGCCCGAAGATCGAGACGATCTTGCCGCGCGGCAAGTCGAGGTTGAAGTTGGTGTACAGCGGCACGCCGGCGAAGCTCTTGCTCAGGCCCCGCACGGTGACGTGCGTCTTCGGCGCCGGCGGCAGCGAGATGACGGTGTCGGCCGGCAGTGGCGGCAACACGGCCGCGGGAAGTGCGGCACTCATGCCTTGCCACTCCAGTGGATGAGCTTCTTCTCGATGAGAAGGAACAGCAGGTTCAGCAGATAACCGAGCGCCCCGGTCACCAGGATCGAGGTGTACATCTCCTTCACGTTGAAGACCTGCTGCGCGTCGATGATGCGGTGGCCCAGGCCGGTTTCGCTGCCGATGAACATCTCGGCCACGATGACGATCACCAGCGCCATGGACACCGCGCTGCGCAGGCCGACGAAGGTCTGCGCCAGGCTCTCCATCAGCATCACGTCCTTGAACACGTGCCACTTCGAAACACCCATGATCTGCGCCGCCATCACCCGCGTCTTCTTCGCGTTCATCACGCCATAGGCGCTGTTGAACAGCACGATCAGCGCGGCGCCGAAGCTGGCGATGGCGATCTTGTTGATGTCGGTGATGCCGAAGATCAGGAGGAACAGCGGGATCAGCGCCGACGAGGGCGTGGAGCGGAAGAAGTCGATCAGGAACTCGACGCTGCGGTAGGCGCCTTCGCTGCTGCCCAGCATCACGCCCAGCGGCACGCCGATGGCCACCGCGATGCCGAAGGAGCACACGGTGCGGAAGATGGTGGCCCACAGGTCGCCGAAGATGGCGCCGCTGGCGAACACGCTGGCCATGTGCGCCAGCGTCTCGGCCGGTGGCGGCAGCAGCACCGCCTTCACCCACTGGGCGGAAATCATCAGCTGCCACGCGGCCAGCAGCAGCAGCGGCCCGATCAGCGGCAACCAGCGCTTGTGCAGGATCTTGTCCATGCCACTCAGCCCGTGTAGAGCAGGGACTTCACGTCGAGCCGCTTGCTGAAGATCTTGCGCTCGGTGAACACGTCGAAGAACTTCTGGAAGTGCTCGATGTCGCTGGGCTTGAACTCGTTGTACAGCGTGAAGCCGGACAGGGGCACCTCCTTCACCAGCGCCTCCTCGATGGCGGTGAAGCCGTCCATGTGGCTGCGCGATTCGGCCGGGTTCTTGCGCACCCAGTCCACCGCCTTGGCGTAGGCCGCCACGTAGCGCCTGGCCAGGTCGGGCTTGTCCTTCATGAAGGCGGTGGTGATGCTGGCCGAGCCGCCGAACCAGGGCGCGTCGGGGTCGCCCAGCACGTACCTGGCGATGACGCCGGGCTCCAGCACCCGCGTCAGCCCCTTCAAGCGGCCGGCGGTGCCGGTGGGTTCCAGCGTGTAGGCGGCGTCGATCTGGCCTGCGGCCAGCGCCGGCACGTGCTGGCCAATGGGCAGCTCCACCACCTGCGGGTTGGTGATGCCGTTCTTTTCAAGAATTATCTTGGCCAGGGTCACGTTCTGGATGCCGGGGCCGGAAGCCACCTTCTTGCCCGCCAGCTCGGCGATGGACTTGACCGGCGAGTCCTTGGGCACGACGAACTCGTCCAGCACCAGGCTGCGGTTGCTCGGGTTGCTGCAGATGATCTTGAAGAGATTGGGGCTGGTGATTTCCGCCAGGCCCAGCGCCGCCGACGCGGTGCCGTTGGCCGAGCCGTGGATGCGGCCGGCGATCATGGCCTCGGCCACCTGCTGGGCGCTGGCGAACTTGGCGCCTTCCACCTGCAGGCCGGCTTCCTTGAAGATGCCGCGCTCCAGGCCGACGTACAGCGGCAGGCCGGAGGCGATGGGCCAGAAGCCGATCAGGATCTTGTCGTCGGCCAGGGCCTTGCGGGTGAGGCCCACCAGCGCGGCCGAGGCGGCGCCGGCTTTCAGCAGGCCGCGGCGCTTGGAATCAAAACGGTCGGACATGACGGTCATCTCGCGTGTTAGAGAGCAGACAGCGCCTCGATCACGGCGCGCGAATCGGACACGGCGCCGAACACGCCGCCCTGCATCTGGATCATCTTCAGCGCGGCTTCGTGGTTGCCGGGGTCGGTGGCGCCGGTGCAGTCGCTCAACATCACGCACTCGAAGCCGCGGTCGTTGGCCTCGCGCATGGTCGTGTGCACGCACACGTCGGTGGTGATGCCGGTGAGGATCAGGTTGCGGATGCCACGCGTGTGCAGGATCAGCTCGAGGTCCGTGGCACAGAACGAGCCCTTGCCGGGCTTGTCGATGATGGGCTCGCCGTCCATGGGCGTCAGTTCGGGAATGATTTCCCAGCCCGGCTCGCCGCGCACCAGGATGCGGCCGCAGGGACCCGCATCACCGATGCCCGCGCCGATGCGTTGTGAACGCCAGCGCTTGTTCGCCGGCAGGTCCGCCAAGTCGGGCCGGTGGCCTTCGCGGGTGTGGATCACGTGCAGGCCCTTGGCCCGCGCGGCCGCCAGCACGGCCTTGATCGGCTCGATCGGCGCGCGCGTCAGCGACAGGTCGTAGCCCATCTTGTCGACGTAGCCGCCGATGCCGCAGAAGTCGGTCTGCATGTCGATGATGACCAGCGCGGTGTTGGCCGCGCGCAGGTCGCCGTCGTAGGGCCAGGCATAGGGATCGGAGGCGATCAGCGGCATGCGTTTTCCTTCGAGAAGAATCAGCGTGAGACACCCAGCTCGCCCGGCGCGCCCTGCAGGGCACGGCGCGGCGAGCAGGTGAAGACGAGGATGGCCAAGGTCAGCGCGTAGGGCATGGCGTTGAAGAGGTAGTAGCCGCCGCTGATGCCGATGGACTGCAGCGCCGGCCCGATGGCGCCCGCGCCGCCGAAGAGCAGCGCCGCGCCCAGGCAGCGCCAGGGCTGCCAGCGCGCGAAGATCACCAGCGCCACCGCGATCAGCCCCTGGCCGCTGGACAGGCCTTCGTTCCAGCTGCCCGGGTAGTGCAGGGACAGCGACGCACCGCCCAGCCCGGCGATGAAGCCGCCGGCCGTGGTGGCCGCGATGCGCACGGCGTTCACGGAATAACCCAGCGCACGAGCGGCATCGCTGGAATCACCCGCCATGCGCACCACCAGGCCCCAGCGCGTGTGGCCGAAGCCCCAGGCCAGCAGCGCCGCCAGCGCCATGCCGATGGGGAACAGCGCATTGATGGCCAGCGCGCTCTGCACCGCGGGTGAACTGCTCCACGCGCCCAGCGGCAGCGCGGGAATCTGCGGCGCCTGCGGCTGGATCAGGGGCTTGCCGAGGTAGAAGGCCAGGCCCGCGCCCAGCAGCATCAACGCGATGCCGGTGGCGATGTCGGACACGCGCGGCAGCGAGCACAAGAGGCCGTGCAGCAGCGCCAGTGCCGCGCCGCTGAAGCCGGCCAGCAGCACGCCCAGCCACGGCGAGCCGCTGAGGTAGGCGCCGCCGAAACCCGCCATCGCCGAGAACACCAGCACGCCCTCCAGCCCGAGGTTGATGCGGCCGGACTTCTCGGTCAGGCATTCGCCCAGGCTGACGAAGAGGAAGGGCGTGCCCACGCGCACCGCGCCGCCCAGCATCGCCAGCAGCAGGTCGATGATTTGTCCGCCGTCCATCACACGGCCTTTCCGAGGTGGGTGGCCAGGCGCAGCCGAGCCAAGGCCGGCACGCGCAGCTCGAACAGGCGGCCGCGCAGCGCCTCAGCCGCCAGGATGAAGACGAAGGCAAAGCCCTGCAGCACCAGCACCGAGGCATCGGGCAGGCCCAGGCGCCGCTGCAGCAGGCTGCCGGCCGCGGCGAAGCCGCCGAACAGCACCGCGACGATCGGAATCGCCCACGGGTTGTGCCGCGCCACGAAGGACACCAGGATGCCGGTGTAGCCCAGCCCCGCGATGACCGAGGCGTTGGCCGCCGTGTGCACCGCCGCCACTTCGATGGCGCCGGCGAGGCCCGCGCAGGCGCCGCCCAGGCCGCAGGCCAGCACGATGAGCCGGTCGACGGCCAGGCCCACGCCGCGCGCGGTGCCGGCATTGCCGCCCGCCACGCGCAGCGCGAAGCCCGAGGACGTGAACGTGAGCCACACGCCGGCGGCCAGGCACAGCACCAGGCCGATGACCAGGCCCCAGTGCACGTCGCCGAGCACGCTGTCCGGCGAGATGGCGCCGATGCGCAGTCCTTCAGCCAGCGGCTGCGTCGACGGTTTGTTCAGGCTGGCCGGGTCGCGCAAGGGCCCTTCCACCACGTGCTTGAACAGCGCGATGGCGATGTAGCCCAGCAGCAGGCTGGAGATGGTCTCGTTGACCCCGCGCCACTGGCGCAGCACGCCGGCCAGCGCCACCCAGGCCGCGCCCGCCAGCGCGCCGGCCAGCAGCACCAGCGCGCTGCCGCTCACATCCGGCGTCAGCGGCATGAAGTACGGCAGTGCCGCGCAGCCCAGCGCGCCCAGCACCAGCGCGCCCTCGCCGCCGATCACGGTCAGCCCCGCGCGCGCCGGCAGCGCCACCGCCAGCGCGGTGAGCATCAGCGGCGCCGCGCGCTGCAGGGTGTTCTGCCACGAGAAGGCGTCGCCGAAGGCACCGCGGAACAGCAGCGCCCAGGCCTCCGCCGGGCTGGCGCCGCCGAACCAGACAAAGACGCCGAACAGCAGCAGCGCGGCGCCGATGGCGCCGACCGGCAGCAGCACCGCTTCCGCGGCGGCATGCCAGGCAGGGGTTTGGACGCGGCTCATGACGATGGCTTGCGCGCCGCGCGTCAGGCCGCCTTGCCCACCACCCCTTCGACCAGGTAGTTCATCGATTCCAGGGCCATGTCGGTCTGCTTCAGGACCGTGCCCTTGGGGATCACCACCTTGCCGGTGTTGTCCTTCAGTTCACCCGCGAAGATGTCGAAGGTCCCCGCCATCATCTTGGCCCGCACGGCTTCAGCGTTCTTGCGCGCGCCTTCACTCACCATGGCGCCATAGGCCGAGCTCTTGACGAAGCCGTCCTTCAAGCCGCCGCGCACGAAGTTCGGGTGCGGCTTGCCGCTCTGCGCCGCGTCGATGATCTGCTTGTAGGCGGTGATCCAGTTCCATTCCGCGCCGGTCAGGTAGGCCTGCGGCGCCAGCTTGGCCTGGGAAGCGTGGTACCCGGCCACGTACTTTCCGCGTTTGGCGGCGGTTTCAACGATCACCTTCGGGCCGTCCACGTGCATCGTGAACACGTCGATGCCCTGGTCGGCCAGGCTGTTGGTGGCCTCCGCCTCCTTGACCGGCATCGACCAGTCGCCGGTGAAGATCACCGTGGTGGTGATCGAAGGATCGACCGAGCGCGCGCCCATGGTGAACGCATTGATGTTGCGCAGCACCTGCGGGATGGGCTTGGCGGCGATGAAGCCCAGCTTCTTGCTCTTGGTGGCGTGGCCCGCGACCACGCCGTTCAGGTACTGCGCCTCGTCGATGTAGCCGAAGAAGCTGCCGACGTTCTTCGGGTGCTTGGCCTCGCTCCACAACCCGCCGCAGTGGGCGAAGCGCACGCCGGTGTTCTTGGGCGCCAGCGCCAGGATGTGCGGGTCGAAATAGCCGAAGGACGTGGGGAACAGCAGCGCCGCGCCGTCCTGCGCCACCATGCCCTGCATCGTCTTCTGCACGGCGTTGGTCTCGGGCACGTTCTCTTCTTCCACCACCTTCACGCCGGCCATCTTCTTCACCTGGGCCGCCGCCTCGGCGTGGGCCTGGTTGTAGCCGTAGTCGTCGCGCGGGCCGACGTAGATGAAGCCCACGGTGACCGGCTTCTGGGCCAGCGCGCCGAAGCCGTGTGACGCGGCCGCGAGGGCCCCGGCGGTCTTGATCCAGTCGCGGCGGTTCCAGGCGCTGTGGGTCATGGGTGCGAACTCCTGCTTGAAGAGGCTGAGGGGCGATGGCCTGAAGGGGCCGGGGAGCCAATCCGGGGACGTGAGCCAGCCCGTGGCGTGGCCGCGGACCAGTCGCATGCGGATCGGTGTTCTAGCCGGTATACAAGCAATCGCTGGGCCAACCCGGGCGTGGCAGGACCGCGGGCCTCTTCAGCAGGGCGCGCAGGAAAACAGGCTGGTCATGTGCGGTGGAGGCGCACCGCCGCAGGGCGCCAC
>CBIHPZ010000242.1:0-6094 GCA_966211865.1 uncultured Aquabacterium sp. | reverse complement strand
GCGCCTGGCGCTGAACGCCGCCGGCGACTGGCGCTGAATAACCGCGGCACCTGGCGCCGAGCGAACACGCTCAGGCCGGCTCGTCGGCCAGCAGCCGCTTCACCAGCGCGCCCAGTTCCTCCAGCGTGTTCTCCTTCTGCAGCAGCGCGCGCACGCCGGCGCGCCGCGCTTCCTTGCGCAGCTCGTCGCTGAGGTAGCCCGAGCTGATCACCACCGGCAGGTCGCGCCGGATCTCGGCCAGGGCATAGGCCACCTCGAGGCCGGACAGGCGCGGCATGTTGAAGTCGGTCACCACCAGGTCGTAGTCCAGCGGGTGCTCGCCCACCGCGTGCAGCGCGGCGGCGGCGTCCTGGCTGGTGGTCACGCGGAAGCCCGCGCGCTGCAGCAGCGCGTCCACCATCGCGATCATGATGTCGTCGTCGTCGATGTAGAGCACGTGCTGGCCGCTGCCCTGCAGCGGCATCAGCCCGCTTTCGGCCGGGGTCACCGGCTCCGCCGGCACGGCCGACAGGGGCAGCCAGACATGGAAGGTGGTGCCCAGGCCCAGCGCGCTGTCGACGCTGATGCTGCCGCCATGCTCGGTGACGATGCCGTGCGCCACCGACAAGCCCAGCCCCGTGCCCAGGCCCGCCGGCTTGGTGGTGAAGAACGGCTCGAAGACGCGGCGCAGCGTCTCTTCGCTCATGCCCACGCCGTCGTCGCGCACCCACAGGTGGGCGCGCGGCGCCGCATCGCCGGGCCCGGGTTCGCGGGCCACCGCGCCGCCCGGCGGCGCGTCGCTGTCCAGCCCGATGGTGATGTGGCCCGACAGCCCCTGCAGCGCATGCCAGGCGTTGGTGCACAGGTTGACCAGCACCTGCTGCAGCTGGGTGGCATCGGCACGCACCACCACCGGCGTCTCCGGCAGCACCAGGTCCAGCGCCACGCCCGTGGGCAGCGTGGACCGCATCAGTGCGATGGTCTCGCGCACCAGCGGCTGCAGCGGCTGCGGCGCCATGTCGGTCGGCTGGCGGCGGCTGAAGGCCAGGATCTGCTGCACCAGGCTGCGCCCGCGCTTGCCGGCCAGGCGGATCTGGTCCAGCGGCGCCCGCGCGGGCGACCCTGGGTCCAGCGCCTCCCGCGCCAGCGCCACGTTGCCCATGATCGAGCCCAGCAGGTTGTTGAAGTCGTGCGCGATGCCGCCGGCCAGCGTGCCGATGGCCTCCAGCTTCTGCGCCTCCCGCAGCTGCTGTTCCAGCTGGCGGCGTTGCAGCTCGGCGGCGCGCTGCTCGGTCACGTCGCTGCCCTGCACGATGAAGAAATCGAGCTGGCCGCGCTCGTCGCGCACCGCGGTGATCGCGGCCTGCGCGGTGCGCAGTTCGCCACTGGCGGAATGAAACTGGTCCTCGCTGCGCAGCGGACCGGCGGCCTCGGCCGCGGCACGCAGCCGCTGGGGCCAGGCCGCGCGCGCTTCGGGCAGGTTGCGCCACCACGCGGTGTCCCAGAACAGCTTGCCCAGCACCTCTTCGCGCGGCACGCCACCGCCCTGCTCCGGGAACTGCTCGTTCACCTCCAGCACGCGTCCTTCGGGTGACAGGATCACCATGAACTGGAACTGCTGCTGGAAGACGCTGCGGAAGCGCTGCTCACGCTGGCGCAGCACCCGGATCTGCGCATGCAGCGCGCGCACCACGGCGGCGGCCTTGTGGTCGCGGGGACTGCGGGTTGAAAGGCGGGTCCGGGAGCGGCGCGACACCAGCAGTCCGGCCGCGGGGCCGGCAAGTGGTCGATCGAGCGATGGTGGCGCAAAGCCCCGGTGGCGGTCAATCGCCGTGCGCTGCGCCGTTTGACGCAGCGCACGGGCACGGCGCCTTGGTCCTGCTCAGCCGCGGTTCTTCAGGCCCAGCACTTCAATCGGCTCGATGGACGGCGGCTGCGAGAACAGCTCCGGCGCCTTGGCCATCAGCGCCTGCGCGATCGGGCCGGTCAGGTGGCCCTGGCGGCCGGCCTCGTCATGGAAGGCATCAAAAACGCCGAATGTCCTCGGCGACAGCTTCAGCGCGAACCAGATCGGCGTGGCCGGTTCGTCGTTGGCCATGGCCAGCGCGGCCTTCAGGAAGTTCTCGACCTCGGCCTCCTTGCCGGGCTTGGCTTCGAGGCGGGCGAACAGTGCGAGCTTGATCATGGAAGTCTCCTTGCGGTGGTTGCGTCGGGACAGGTTCGACGTGGAACGGACTCTAGGCAGCGCGCGGGTTCTCCACCATTGCCGCAAATGACAACTTCGGTATCGTTCGCGCCATGAAGATCAGCGTGCTGGCCCTCGATGGCGTCTTCGACACCGGACTGTCCACGATGCTCGACGCGCTGGCCACCGCCAACGAGCTGGCGCAGGCCCAGGGCATGGCCGCGCCCTTCGACGTGCAGCTGTGCGGCCTGCGCCGCCAGGTGCGCACCGCGCAGGGCCTGCGCGTGCCGGTGCGTCCCGCTGCCGACGGCTGCGGTGCCGACTGGGTGCTGCTGCCCGCCCCCGGCACCAAGATGCCCGGCCCGCTGGAAGCCGCGCTGCAGCGGCCCGACGTGCGCGACGCCACCGCCTGGCTGCGCGAGGCGCATGCCGCCGGCACGCACATCGCCGCGGCCTGCATCGCCGGTTTCGTGCTGGCCGAAACCGGCCTGCTCGACGGCCACGAGGCCACCACCACCTGGTGGCTGGCGCCCCTCTTCCGCCAGCGCTACCCCGCGGTGCGGCTGGACGAGACGCGCATGGTCGTGCCCTCGGGCCCTTTCGTCACCGCGGGCGCGGCCATCGGCCACCTGGACCTGGCGCTGTGGCTGGTGCGCCAGGCCAGCCCCGAACTGGCGGCCATGGCGGCCAAGTACCTCATCGTCGACGCCCGCCCCTCGCAGGCGCCCTACATCATCCCCGACCACCTGGCGCACGACGATCCCATGGTCGCTCACTTCGAACGTTGGGCCCGCGCCCGCCTGCGCGAGGGCTTTTCGCTGGACGACGCGGCCGCCGCGCTGGCCACCAGCAAGCGCACCTTGCAGCGCCGCATCGAGGCGGTGCTGGGCAAGACCCCGCTGTCGTACTTCCAGGACCTGCGGGTCGAACGCGCGGTGCACCTGCTGCGCACCAGCCGGCGCGACATCGAGGCCATTGCCGCCGAGGTAGGCTACGCCGACGGCGTGACCTTGCGCACGCTGCTGCGGCGCAAGCTCGGCCGCGGCGTGCGCGAGCTGCGCGCCGCCGCGCGTTGAGGTTTCCCCACCCATGCATCCAGACATCCGCACACACCGATGAATGCCCCGCTGCCGCTGCCCGCGCTCGACGCCATCCGCGCGCATGAAGAGGAGATGGTGGCCATCCGCCGCCAGATCCATTCGCAACCCGAACTGGCCTACCAGGAGCACCAGACCGCGGCGCTGGTGGCCGAGCGGCTCGAACGCTGGGGCTACGAAGTGCACCGTGGGCTCGGCGGCACCGGGGTGGTGGGCACGCTGCGCAACGGCACGTCATCCAGGCGCGTCGGCCTGCGCGCCGACATGGACGCCCTGCCCATCACCGAGACCAGCGGCAAGCCCTGGGCCAGCCGCGTGCTGGGCACCATGCACGCCTGCGGGCACGACGGCCACACGGCCATGCTCCTGGCGGCGGCGCGGCACCTGGCCGCCACGCGCCGCTTCAACGGCACGCTGCACCTCGTTTTCCAGCCCGCCGAGGAAGGCCTCGGCGGCGCCCGGAAGATGATCGAAGACGGCTTCTTCGGGCTCTTCCCCTGCGACGCGATGTTCGGCCTGCACAACATGCCCGGCCACCCGGTGGGCAAGCTCGGCTTCCTGGCCGGGCCGATGATGGCCAGTTCGGACACCGCCATCGTCACCGTGCGCGGCAAGGGCGGCCACGGCGCGCAACCGCACAAGGCGGTGGACGCGGTGGTGGCCGCGTCCAGCATCGTGATGGCGCTGCAGACGGTGGTGTCGCGCAACGTGCCGCCGCTGGACATGGGCATCGTCACCGTCGGCGCCTTCCAGGCCGGCAACGCGCCCAACGTGATTCCCGAAACCGCCACGCTGCGGCTCACCATCCGCGCCTACCGGCCGGAGGTGCGCGACCTGCTGCAGCAGCGCATCACCGCCATCGTCCACGCGCAAGCCGCCGTCTACGGCGCCACCGCCGAGATCGATTACCAGCGCCGCTACCCCATGGTGGTCAACGACGCCACGCAGACCGCCTTCGCCAGGCAGGTGGCGCTGGACTGGGTCGGCGAGGCCGGCCTGATCCCCAACCTGCAGCCGCTGACCGGCAGCGAGGACTTCTCCTTCTTCCTCGAGAAGGTGCCCGGCTGCTACTTCCTGATCGGCAACGGCGAAGGCGACGCGGGCGGCTGCGAGGTGCACAACCCCGGCTACGACTTCAACGACGCGGCGCTGGGCACCGGCGCCAGCTACTGGGTGAAGCTGGCGGAGGCCTATCTCTCGAATTGAGCGGCCATTGAAGGCTGGGCCGCCGCCACGGTGCGCGGCACCCCCGGCGCGTTGACGAACTCCACCACCTCGTCCAGCACCGGGGCCAGGCGCTGCAGCGGGCCGGCGATGGCGCCCAGCACCGACTCGTGCGTCATGCGCGGGTACTGCCGCAAGCGCACCGGCGCGCCGGCGTCGCGCAGCGCATGGGCCAGGCCCACGGTGTTGCGCAGCGGGTTGACGCGCTGGTCGGCCTCGCCCGCGATCAGCAGCGCCGGCACGCTGGCGCCCACCACGTGGCGGATGGGCTGGGAGTCGCGCGGCACGTTCGGGTGGTGGAAGACCGCCTGCACCTCGGGCGTCTTGATGGGCAGGAAGTCGTAGGGGCCGGCCAGGCCGATCCAGCCGGCCAGTTCACCCGGCTTGCGGCCCGTGGGCGCCAGCCAGCGCGCGTCCAGCGCCAGCATCGCGGCGTTGTAGGCACCGGCGCTGTGGCCCATCACGAACACGCGCTGCGCATCGGCGTTCCAGCGCGGCGCGTTGTCGAAGCCGAAGGCCAGCGCGCGGGCGCAGTCGTTCAGGAAATCCGGGTAGCTCACTTCCGGGTGCAGGCGGTAGTCGGCCACCATGGTGACGATGCCGCGCGCGGCCAGCGCTTCGCCGACGAAGCGGTAGTCGGCCCGTTCGCCGCGGTTCCAGGCGCCGCCGTAGAAGAACACCACCAGCGGCCAGCCTTCGGCGGGCGGCGTGCCGGCGGGCTGGTACAGGTCGTAGCGCTGGCGTGGCAGCGGGCCATACGCCTCGCCCTGCGCGGCACGCAGGCTGTTGATCGAAGCCGCCAGGTTCAGCACCGCGCCGGGGGCCACGAACAGCAGCACGCCCACCGCCAGCAGCAGGGCCAGTGCCGCGGCGAGCGGCCACAGGAAGGTCTTGAGGGTCATCGGCGAGGCTACGCAGCAGCGCGGGTCGTGGATGCAGCCCGCCACGATAATTCGCCGCACTGCAACATTCAAACCCCTCCCCTCATGAACATCACCACCATCGGCGTCGTCGGCGCCGGCACCATGGGCAACGGCATCGCGCAGGCCTGCGCGGTGAAGGGCCTCTCGGTCGTCATGGTCGACATCAACGAAGCCGCCGTGCAGCGCGGCCTGGCCACCGTGGCCGGCAGCCTGGACCGGCTGATCAAGAAGGACAAGCTCACCGCGGCCGAGAAGGACGCCGCGCTGGCGCTGATCAAGGGCTCGACGAACTACGACGACCTGAAGGGTGCGCAGCTGGTGATCGAGGCCGCCACCGAGAACGAGGCGCTGAAGCTGAAGATCCTGGGCCAGCTCGATGCGCTGCTGCCCGCCGAGGCCATCGTCGCCACCAACACCAGCTCGATCTCCATCACCAAGCTGGCCGCTTCCACGCAGCGCGCCGACCGCTTCATCGGCATGCACTTCTTCAACCCGGTGCCGATGATGGCGCTGGTGGAGATCATCCGCGGCCTGCAGACCAGCGACGCGACGCACGATGCGGTGAAGGCCCTGAGCGAGCGCCTGGGCAAGACGCCGATCACGGTGAAGAACGCGCCGGGCTTCGTCGTCAACCGCATCCTGGTGCCGATGATCAACGAGGCCTTCTTCGTGCTGGCCGAGGGCCT
>CBIHPZ010000241.1:0-6094 GCA_966211865.1 uncultured Aquabacterium sp. | reverse complement strand
CAAAAGGGACTCGCCTGTCGGGGCGAGACCCGACCGGATGGCAGTCCACCGCACCAGCGACAAGACGCTCAACCCAAAGCAAGAACCGGCCACGCTGGCAGTCCACCACAGCCACCACTGAAAGAGCAAACTCCCGCCGGAGACAAACCATGAAATTCACATCAGCCGAAGTGATCGTCCAACGCCAGCTGGAAGCCTGCAACGCCCGCGACGCCGACGCGCTGCTCGCCACCTACGCGCAGGACGCGCACGAGTTCGAATTCCCCGGCCGCCTGCTCGCGTCCGGCCAGTCGCAAATCCGCGCCCGCGTCGAACGCATGCTGTCCGACCCGCTGTTCCGCGTGCGGCTGGTGCAGCGCGCGGTGATGGGCAACGTGGTCATCGACCACCAGGACGTGGACCGCACCCTGCCCGACGGCCCCGGCCAGACCGAGCTGGTGGCCATCTACGTGGTGGACCGCGGCCTGATCCGCACCGTGTCCTTCCTGTTCGGCGCCGACGTGCTGCAGGCGCGCCAGTCCTTCTTCGGCTTCGCGCAGCTGGGCCGCGCGGTGGGCAGCGCGAACGCCGCGGCGCACGGGATGGCCGCGGCATGAGCGTGGAGACACCGTCCGCTGAAGTCCTGGACATCGCCCGCACGCTGATCGGCTTCGACACCACCAGCCGCCACTCCAACCTGGGCCTGATCGAGTGGGTGCGCGATCGCCTGCAGGCCCAGGGCGCGCACTGCCGGCTCAGCTACGACGCCGAGCGCCGCAAGGCCAACCTGTTCGCCACGCTGGGCGACGTCGACCGCAAGCACATGCCCAGCGGCGGCCTGGTGCTGTCCGGCCACAGCGACGTGGTGCCGGTCGACGGCCAGGACTGGAGCAGCGACCCCTTCGACGCCGTGCTGCGCGACGGCAAGCTCTTCGGCCGCGGCGCCTGCGACATGAAGGGCTTCATCGCCTGCGCCCTCGCGCTGGCGCCCGCCCTCATGTCCGCACCATCCCGCCGCGCCGGCGGCCCGCCGGTGCACATCGCGCTGAGCTACGACGAGGAAGTGGGCTGCCTGGGCGTGCGCGAGATGCTGGCCGACCTGGCCGAGGCCGGCATCCGCCCCGCCGCCTGCCTGGTGGGCGAGCCCACCCACATGCGCCCCGTCATCGGCCACAAGGGCCGGCGTGCCATGCGCTGCTGCGTGACGGGACGGGAAGCGCATTCGTCGCTGCCCGCGCTGGGCGTCAACGCCGTGGAATACGCGGGCCGCGTGGCCGCGGAAGTGCAGCGCCTGGCGCGCAACGAAGCGGCTTTGAACGCGCACGGCACGGGCTACGACGTGCCGTATTCGACGCTGCAGGTCAGCACCATCCGCGGCGGCGTGATGCCCAACACCGTGCCGCGCGACTGCGAGATGACCGTGGAACTGCGCTACCTGCCCGGGGCGGATGAACTGGCGCCGCTGGACCGGCTGCTGCAGTTCACGCAGGACACGCTGGTGCCGGAAATGAGCGAGGTGCACCGCGAGGCGGGCATCGAATGGACGGTGATCAACGACACGCCGGGCCTGGACCTGCCCGAGCAGCACCCGCTGCTGCGGCAGGTGAACGCGCTGCTGGGGGCCCAGGCACCCGGCGCCGCCGCCGGCCGCGTGGCCTACAGCACCGAAGCCGGCCTGTTCCAGCGCGCCGGCATTCCCACCGTGCTGTGCGGGCCGGGCGACATCGCGCAGGCGCACCGTCCGGACGAGTACGTGGCCCTGTCGCAACTCGCCGCCTGCGAACGCTTCCTGCACGCCTTCGCGTTGGCGTACCGCTGACACACGTCTTTGAGAATTAGCGCGGCCCGCCCGGCAGCACGTTGAGCGGGATCTTCAGGTAGCTCACGCCGTCGTCTTCCGGCGGCGGCAGCCGTCCCGCCCGCACGTTCACCTGCAGCGAAGGCAGGATCAGCGTGGGCACCTCCAGCGTCGCGTCGCGCGCTTCGCGCATCGCGACGAACTGGTCCTCCGTCACGCCGTCGTGCACATGGATGTTGGCCGCACGCTGCTCGGCCACCGTGGTCTCGCAGCGCGGCGCGCGGCCGGGCGGCGGGTAGTCGTGGCAGACGAACAGCCGCGTCTCGGGCGGCAGCGCCAGCAGCTTGCGCACCGAGCGGTACAGCGTTCGCGCATCGCCCCCCGGAAAGTCGGCCCGCGCCGAGCCCACGTCGGGCAGGAACAGCGTGTCGCCGATGAAAGCGGCGCCGTCCAGCAGGTAGGCCATGTCCGCCGGCGTGTGGCCGGGCACGTGCAGCGCGGTGACCTCGGTGTGGCCGATGTGAAAGCGCTCGCCGTCCGCAAAGAGGTGGTCGAACTGGCTGCCGTCGGGCAGGAAGCTGCGTTCCAGGTTGTAGAGCTTGCGGAAGGTGGCCTGCACCTGCGTGATGTGCGCGCCGATGGCGATGTGCCCCCCGGCCTGGGCCTGGATGTGGCGCGCGGCGGACAGGTGGTCGGCATGCGCATGGGTTTCCAGGATCCACTGCAGCGTGAGGCCGCGCTGGCGCAGGTGGGCCAGCATGGCGTCGGCGCCACGGGTGCTGGTGCGGCCGGACTTCATGTCGAAGTCCAGCACCGGGTCGACGACCGCCGCGGCCTGGGTCGCCACGTCTTCGATGACGTACGAGCAGGTGCCCGTCGCCGCGTCGTGGAAAGGCTGGATGTGGGTGCTTTGCATGCCTGTGTCGGCCGATCCAGGCCCGGGATGCTGGGATGCGCCGCATCATGCCCAGCGTCGCCCCTGGCCGGCGCCAAGATCGGTCAATAAGAATAGGCGAATATAGACGCTTGGCGCCGCACTGCTGACAAGGCGGTGTCCGCAGCCGCGCACCCCTGCGCGAGGGCCGCGGGCGCTTTCGCGTTAAGGTCGCCCCATCACCGCCACGGTGCCCGTCCCGCGCCGGCCGAAGCCCCATGCCCCTCGCCGCCTTCCACCCTGCCGTCGCCCAGTGGTTCGAACGCACGTTCACGCAGGCCACGCCGGCCCAGGCCGCCGCGTGGCCCGCCATCGCGCAGGGCCGCCACACGCTGGTGGCCGCGCCCACCGGGTCGGGCAAGACGCTGACCGCCTTCCTCGCCGCGATCGACGCGCTGGTGCGCCGGGGCCTGGAAGAAGGCGGCCTGCCCGACGAGGTGGCCGTCGTCTACGTCTCGCCGCTGAAGGCGCTGTCCAACGACATCCGCCTGAACCTGGACGCGCCGCTGGCCGGCATCCGCGCCGCGCTGAAGAAGCTGGGCCTGCCCGAGCTGGAGATCCGCAGCGCCGTGCGCACCGGCGACACGCCCGCGCGTGAACGCCAGCAGGGGCTGAAGCGCCCGCCGCACATCCTGGTGACCACGCCGGAATCGCTGTACGTGCTGCTGGGGTCGCTGTCGGGCCGGCGCATGCTGGCCACCACCCGCACCTTGATCGTCGACGAGATCCACGCGCTGGCCGGCAACAAGCGCGGCAGCCACCTGGCGCTGTCGATGGAGCGGCTGCAGGCGCTGTGCGCGCGGCCGCCGGTGCGCGTGGGCTTGTCCGCCACGCAGAAGCCGCTGGTTGAAGTCGCCCGCTTCCTGGTCGGCGCGGCCCATGTGAAGACGAAGATGAAGTCGACGCTGCGGGCGCAGGGGGACGATGGCACGCAGGAGGACGGCACGCCCGATTGCGCCATCGTCGACATCGGTTATGCCAAGCAGCGCGACCTTGCCCTGGAGTTGCCGCCCACCCCGCTCGGCCCCGTGATGTCCACCGACCAGTGGGCCCAGGTGCATGCGCGCCTGGTGGAGCTCATCGCGCAGCACCGCACCACGCTCGTCTTCGTCAACACCCGCCGCATGGCCGAGCGCACCGCGCGCCACCTGGGCGAACTGCTGGGGAAAGAGGTGGTGGCGGCGCACCACGGCAGCCTGTCGAAGGAGCTGCGCCTGCGCGCCGAGCAGCGCCTGAAGCGCGGCGACCTGAAGGTGCTGGTGGCCACCGCGTCGCTGGAACTGGGCCTGGACATCGGCGACGTGGACCTGGTGTGCCAGCTGGCCTCCACCCGCTCCATCGCCGCCTTCCTGCAGCGCGCGGGACGCTCCGGTCACGCGGTAGGCGGCGTGCCGAAGGCGCGGCTTTTCCCTTCGTCCCGCGACGAGCTGGTGGAATGCGCCGCGCTGCTGGACGCGATCAACCGCGGCGAGCTGGACGCCCTGCACGTGCCGCCGGCGCCGCTGGACGTGCTGGCGCAGCAGATCGTCGCCGAGACCGCATGCCAGGCCTGGGACGAAACCGACCTCTTCGACCTGCTGCGCCGCGCCTGGCCCTACCGCCATCTGCCGCGCGAGCGCTACGACGCCGTGCTGGCGATGCTGGCCGAAGGCTTCACCACCCGGCAGGGCCACCGCGGCGCGTACGTCCACCACGACCGCGTGCACCACCAGCTGCGCGAACGCCGCGGCGCCCGCATGACCGCGCTGACCTCCGGCGGCACCATTCCCGAGACCGGCGACTACGCGGTGGTGCTGGAACCGCAGGCCGACCGCATCGGCAGCGTCAACGAAGACTTCGCGGTGGAAAGCATCGCCGGCGACATCTTCCAGCTGGGCAACGCCAGCTACCGCATCCTGCGCGTCGAATCGGGCCGCGTGCGGGTGGAAGACGCGCAGGGCGCGCCGCCCAACATCCCCTTCTGGCTCGGCGAGGCGCCGGGGCGCAGCGACGAGCTGTCCTTCGCCGTGTCACGCCTGCGCGAGGACGTGGCGGCCCGCCTGGATGAAGGCGGCGAGCCGGCGGCCGTGGCCTGGCTATCACAACGCCTGAGCGGCCACGCCGAAGCCGCGCAGCAGGTCGTGCAGTACCTGGCCCGCGGCCGGGAAGCGCTGGGCGCCATGCCCACGCAGCGCTGCATCGTGCTGGAACGCTTCTTCGACGCCTCCGGCGGCATGCAGCTGGTGATCCACTCGCCCTTCGGCAGCCGCGTCAACAAGGCCTGGGGGCTGGCGCTGCGCAAGCGCTTCTGCCGCCAGTTCAATTTCGAGCTGCAGGCCGCGGCAACGGAAGACGCCATCGTGCTGTCGCTCTCGGAAAGCCACAGCTTCCCGCTGGACGAGGTGCCGCGCTACCTGCGATCGGCCACCGCGCTGGACGTGCTGGTGCAGGCGCTGCTGGACGCGCCGCTCTTTGCCGTGCGCTGGCGCTGGAACGCCACCACCGCGCTGGCGCTGCCGCGCTATGTGGGCGGCCGCAAGGTGGCACCGCAGCTGCAGCGCATGAAGTCGGAAGACCTGCTGGCCGCGGTGTTCCCCGACCAGGTGGCCTGCGCCGAGAACCTGAGCGGCCCGCGCGAGGTGCCCGAGCACCCGCTGGTGGCGCAAACGCTGTACGACTGCCTGCACGAAGCGATGGACGCCGACCGCTGGCTGGCGCTGCTGCGCGACATCGAGTCGGGCGCGGTGCAGGTGGTGGCGCGCGACCTGTCCGCCCCGTCCCCGCTGGCCGCGGAGGTGCTGAACGCCCGCCCCTACGCCTTCCTGGACGACGCGCCGCTGGAAGAACGCCGCACGCAGGCGGTGATGGCGCGGCGCTTCGGCGATGCGGGGAACGTGGATGCGCTGGGCCGGCTGGACGCCGACGCGATCGCCGCCGTGCGCGAGGAATGCTGGCCGACACCCCGCAGCGCCGACGAGATGCACGAGGCGCTGGGCATGCTGGCCATCGTGCCGGACGAAGAAGCGCGGCGCCAGGACGGCTGGCTGAACTGGCTGCAGACGCTGGCCGCGGATGGACGCGTCACTTGTCTTCTAGGAACGTCGGAAGACAGGCCCTTCCAGCTGTGGGTCACGACCGAACGCCTGCCCCGGCTCGCTCGCCTCTACCCCGGCGCCACCACCCGGCCCGCGGTCGCCATCCAGCCCGATGAAACGGAAGACGAAGACGACGCGCTGCGCGAGCTGCTGCGCGCCCGCCTCTCCGCGATGGGGCCGGTTCAGGCCGAAGCCCTGGCCGCGCTGCTGCACCTTCCTCTAACGCGCATTGAACGCGGCCTGCTGGGCCTGCAGCGCGAAGGCAGCGCGATGCAGGGCCGGTATTCACCCGATGCGTCCCTGGCGGGC
>CBIHPZ010000240.1:0-6098 GCA_966211865.1 uncultured Aquabacterium sp. | reverse complement strand
AGCGTGGGCTGGTGCGACAGGAAGATCGACGGATAACGTGCTTCCGCCTCGTCCAACAGGCGCTCGACGTCCGCATCCGACGCCTGGAACGGCTGCGCCGCCGTGGCATGGCGCTGTGCTGCGGCCTGGGCGATGGGACGCGCCGTGGCGTCCGCCGAATCGGCGCCGCCGCCGCAGCCGGCCAGCAGTGCGTGCAGCACGAGCGCCGCTGCCCCCCAGGCACGCTGCTTCATCGGATGGTCCCCCTGCTCAAAGGGCGCGATCGTAGCGGCCGTCTGCGGGGTGGCTGATCCCGCGTGCAGGGGGAACAGGCGGGTCAGAGGTTCTGGCCGTTCAGCTTGACCGAGGTGGCTTCCTGGGTGCTGTTCACCACGCCGTTCGCCGTCGTCTGGATCTTCACGGGGATGCCCTTGCCGTCGATGACCCACGTGGTCGTCACTGTGTTGACGCCGCCGCTGCTGAACGTGCTTTCGAACCTGCACGCGCTGTAGGTCTTCGCGGGGACTGTGACTTGTTCGCGGCCGACGAACTTGATGGTCTCGGTCGTCGTCGACGTGGTGGTCCGCGGCGTGGCGGGCAGTCCGGGGATGCCCGTCATGGTCGTCGTCGTCGCGATCGTGCTCGATTGCGTCACCGACTGGCCCGCCGCCAGGCCGTACTGCCTGTCGACCGACGGCGGCGTATCGACGGTCTTGGTGGTGGACACCACGTTGAAGCCTTCGTAGGTGGCGTTGATCACCGACTCGGAACCGTAGCTGGTGACCTCGAAGTCGCCGGTGCGCTTGTCGTAGGCCTTGCCGTCGATGTTCACGCTGGCGGCAACGCCAGCGGTGGTCAGCGTGCCGGTGTGCTTGATTTCAAGCTCCACCGCGTTATGCCCTTCAAAGGTCTTGGGACCATTGACCGTCCACACCTGCGTGACCGTGCCGGTCTGGTCACCGCTGTACTGCATCGTCAGGTCCAGCCGGGTGCCCGTGGTCTCCAGCAGCCCGAGGTCATAGCAGCCGTTGTTCGGACCCGTCGGCGTGCCGGTGCCCGTGCCCGGATCGACCGGCGTGATGAAGTTGCCGAGCTGGCCGACGTAGAACGGCGTGTTGCCGAAGGGCCCGCCCAGCAGGTAGACGCCGTCCAGCGTGAAGCCCATGCCGGCCTTGACGACCACGCCGACGTAGATGCCGGTCTGCGGGTAGTAGCGGAACAGGAAGGGGTCGAGGGTGCCCGTGGCCTGGTGCGTCGGGAAGAGGCTGGGGAAGTTGGCTTCGGCGAAATTCAGCAGTTGCTCGGCGGCCTGGGCCGGGCTGACGGCGGCCGCGACCTTGGTGCCGCCCTGGGCGGCCAGCGCGGTGCGGAATTGCGCCGCGGCGGCGGCCGGGGTGCTGGCGGTGGAGGTGGTGGTGGCTTCGTCGGAACCACCGCCGCAGCCGGCGAGGAAGGCGGCGGCGGCCAGGGCCATCAGGTGCTTGGTCATGCGGGCTTCTCCAGGGATTCGGGGCGAACCTGCGATCCTAGTCCTGGACGGCGCGCGGCCGGCTTCCGCGCCGTTTCAACGCGGTATCAATGCCGTTTCAGGGCCCGCGCGGTCGCGTCTCAATGCGTCAGCGCGACGCCGTTGACGATCACCGATGTCGCGACCGAGGTGCCCATCGGGCCTTCGAACTTCAGCGTGGCGCCGGTGCCTCGGTGCTGCCAGCTCGTGCTCGGCTGTGCGTCGGGCACGGAAATCAGGAGCTTGCAGGCGGTGAAGGTGCCCGCGGGCACGGTGACCGTCTCGACGCCGGCGAAGGTCGTCGTCGTCGTGATGGTCATGGGCATGCTTCCCTCGCTGGCTGGCAGGCCGGGGATTTGAGTGACCGAATGGACGCTGGTGACCTTGCTCTGGGTCAGTGATTGACCCTGGGGCAGCGCGGCGAGGCGGTTCACGAAAGGTGGCGTGTAGACCGTGCGCGAGCTGGTGGTGACGCCGGGATTCAAGGGCGAAGCCTGCGCTGGCGAGACCGAGCCGTACTCGGTCACCTCCGCTTCGCCGGTGCGGCGGGCGTAGAAGCGCATCTCCGAGTCGGAGTGCACCGTGCGGCCTTGGAACACCGAGTCGCTGATCGTCCTGGTGATCGATTCCATGACCTCGTGTCCTTCGAAGCTGGTCAGGCCTGCATTGCGGGTCTCCGTCGTGGTCGTGCCCGACACGGTGTCCGTGCCCTGCATCGTCACCACCATGCTGTACCCCGCCGTTTCTGCGGCAGCCAAGTCAAAGCAGCCGTTGCTGGGTCCGGTGGGGCCCACCGGCACCGCCGGGTCAACCGGCGTGATGAAGTCGGTGAGCAACCCGACGTAGGTCGGCTGGCCGCCAAACGGACCACCCATCACGTAGACGCCGTTGGCCACATAGCCGCCTTCGGCGCTGGTGGCCACGCCCAGGTAGGCGCCGCTGGCGTAGGCGCGGAAGCGGAAGGGGCCCAGGGTCATCGTGGTGGCGTGGCCCGGGAAATACATCGGGAAGCGGGACTCCGCGAAGTCCAGCAGTTGCTCGGCGGCCGTCTGGGGCGACACGGCATTGCTGCGGACACCTTCGGCCGCCAGGCGCGTGCGCAGCGTGTTGATGGTGGCCTGGGTCGTGGTGCCGGCGTCGTCGCTGTGCGCGGCATCGTTCCCGCCATCGGCGCCACCCCCGCATCCGGCGACCACCACCGCTGCCGCCAACACCATCCCCGCGGTGAACCTGTTCATTGCCATCCCTGGACCGTTTGAAAAAACGGCGCGGATGGTAGGTGCATCGGCCCGGTGCCGACACCCCTAGAACACCATCATCCGCTCAGATGACGGCCTGCTCGACCAGCGGCCGGCCGGCCAGCACGCGCTCCCAGCCGAAGCACGAGAGGTCCAGGCTGCGGTAGCCCCCGTGCAGCAGCCATTCGGCCACGCCGCGGCCGGCGGCGGGGGCGTGCTGCAGGCCGTGGCCGGAGAAGCCGTTGGCGAAGACGAGATTGGGAAGCGATGGGTGCGGGCCGATGATGGCGTTGTGGTCCAGCGGGTGCACCTCGTAGTAGCCGGCCCAGGCGCGGGTCATGCGCAAGGCCTCGAAGGCCGGCACGCGGTGGGCCAGCGCGGGCCACAGGCGCTCCTCGAACTGCGCCACGTCCGGCTGCTCCAGCGGCAGGTCGTCGGGGTCTTCGTCGCCATGGCCGGGCGACCAGCCGCCGATGAAGCCTTCGCCCTCGCTGCGGAACCAGATGCCCGACGGGTCCACCACCAGCGGCGTGCGCGGCAGGCGGGTGGGGCAGCTGAACGCGAAGACCGTGCGGCGCCGCGCATGCACCGGCAGCGTGATGCCGGCCGCGGCGGCCACCTGCGCGGCCCACGGGCCGGCCGCGTTGACGAAGGCGTCGGCCCGGATCAGCTGGCCGTCGTTGGTGCGTGCGGCGCTCAGGCGTTCACCGCTGCGCTCGAAGCCGCTGACGCTGGCGCGCACCCAGCGGGCGCCGAGTGAACGCGCCTTGGCCGCCAGCGCGCGGGCGAAGGCGTAGCCGTCGAACCAGCCTTCACCGGCTTCCCCCAGCGTGGCCAGCGTCACGTCGCCGGTGTGCAACCACGCAAAGCGAGCGGCCAGCGCGCCCGGCGTCAGCAAGCGGATTTGCGCGCCCAGCCCGCTCTGCAGCGCGTGGTTCTGCGCCAGCCCGCTGCCGTCGCCGGTGGCGACGAACAGGTAGCCCGAAGGCACGAAGGCTATGTCCACCGCCGTTCCTTGCACGCCCAGCGCCTGCTGCGCGTTGGCGATCAGCTCATGGCCGAACTGCGACATGCGCACGTTGATGGGCGTGGAGAACTGCTGGCGAATGGAGCCGGCCGATAACGCGGAAGATGAGCGCGTGAGTCCGGGGTCGGGCTCGACCACGGTCACGTCCACCGCCGCGCCGCCCAGCTGCTTCAGGAACAGCGCCACGGCCGAGCCGACGGCGCCGCCGCCGGCGATCACCACGCGCATCGTCATGCGGCCAGCAGCTGGCGCAGCACGTAGGGCAGGATGCCGCCGTGCTCGTAGTAGTCGACCTCGATCGGCGTGTCGATGCGCAGCGTCAGCGGCACGCGCTGCTCCTTGCCGTCGGCGCGGTGGATCACCAGCGTGGCCTCGCGCTGCGGCGCCAGCGGGCCGTCGATCACGATGTCGATGGTCTCGTCGCCCGTGATCTTCAGGCTCTGCCAGGAATCGCCCGGGCGGAACTGCAGCGGCAGCACGCCCATGCCGACCAGGTTGCTGCGGTGGATGCGCTCGAAGCTCTTCGCCACGACCGCCTTGATGCCCAAGAGCAGCGTGCCCTTGGCGGCCCAGTCGCGGCTGGAGCCGGTGCCGTATTCCTCGCCGGCGAAGATGACGGTGGGCGTGCCGGCGGCGATGTACTTCATCGCCGCGTCGTAGATCGGCATCACCGCGCCGTGCTGCTCGCTGGTTTCGCCGCTGGGGTCGCGGTACATCGTCAGCCCGCCCTCGATGCGGCTGCCGTCGGCGCGGGCGGGCAGCATCAGGTTCTTGATGCGCACGTTGGCGAAGGTGCCGCGCATCATCACCTCGTGGTGGCCGCGGCGCGCGCCGTAGCTGTTGAAGTCCAGCTTGTTCACGCCCTGCGCGATCAGGTACTGGCCCGCCGGGGAGCTGTCCTTGATCGAGCCGGCGGGGGAGATGTGGTCGGTCGTGATCGAGTCGCCGAAAAGGGCCATCACCTTCGCGCCCACCACGCCGTTGCTTTCGGCCACCGGTGGGGCCATGGTGAAGCCGCTGAAGAAGGGCGGCTGCGCGATGTAGCTGCTGGGCGGCCAGTCGTAGACCTGGCCGGTGGCCACGCCGGAAATGCCGCTCCACAGCGCACCGGGGTTCTTGGCCACCTGCTCGTAATTCGCACGGTACGCGTCCGGGTCCAGCGCGTGGCGCATCAGCGCGTGCACCTCGTCGCTCGTGGGCCACACGTCGCCCAGGAACACCGGCTTGCCGTCGCTGCCGGTGCCCAGCGGCTGGCTCATCAGGTCCCGCGTGACGTTGCCGGCAATCGCATAGGCCACCACCAGCGGCGGGCTGGCGAGGAAGTTGGCCTTCAGGTTCGGGTGGATGCGCGCCTCGAAATTGCGGTTGCCCGACAGCACCGCGGCGCACACCAGGTCGTGCTTGACGATGGCGTCGTTGATCTCGGGTGCCAGGTCGCCGGCGTTGCCGATGCAGGTGGTGCAGCCATAGGCCGCCAGCTGGAAGCCCAGCGCCGCCAGCGGTTCCAGCAGGCCCGACTTGCCGAGGTACTCGGTGACGATGCGCGAGCCCGGCGCCAGCGAGGTCTTGATGTGCGGGGCCACCTTCAACCCGCGCGCCACCGCCTTCTGCGCCAGCAGGCCGGCGGCCAGCATCACGCCCGGGTTGCTGGTGTTGGTGCAGGAGGTGATGGCGGCGATCAGCACGTCGCCGTTGCGCAGCATCAGGCTGTTGCCGGCCTCCACCGCCGGCGCCAGCTTGGCGGCCGGCTGGTTGAAGCCGTTGGCCTCGGGCGGCGCGCTGAACAGCTCGGTGAAGCGCTTGCTGACCGAGCCCAGCTCGATGCGGTCCTGCGGCCGCTTGGGGCCGGCCAGCGAGGGCTGCACGGTGGAGAGGTCGAGCTTCACCACCTGGCTGTAGTCGATGTCGCCCGGCTGCGGCATGCCGAACAGGCCCTGGGCGCGGAAGTAGGCCTCGAAGGACTCGATTTCCTCGGGCGTGCGGCCGGTGCCGCGCAGGTATTCCACCGTGCGCGCATCCACCGGGAAGAAGCCCATGGTGGCGCCGTACTCGGGCGCCATGTTGGCGATGGTGGCGCGGTCGGGCAGGGCCAGGGTCTCGGTGCCGGCGCCGAAGAACTCGACGAACTTGCCCACCACCTTCTCCTTGCGCAGGATCTCGGTGACGGTGAGCACCAGGTCGGTGGCGGTCACGCCTTCCTTCAGCGCGCCGCTCAGCTCGAAGCCGACCACATCAGGAGTTAGGAAATAAACCGGCTGGCCCAGCATCGCGGCCTCGGCCTCGATGCCGCCCACGCCCCAGCCGACCACGCCGATGCCGTTGATCATCGTGGTGTGGCTGTCGGTGC
>CBIHPZ010000239.1:0-6100 GCA_966211865.1 uncultured Aquabacterium sp. | reverse complement strand
ATCAGCTTCATCCACAGCTCGCTGGTCTGGTGCTGCACGATGAAGAGCATCTCGTCGTGGTGCGGCGACATCGGGTGCTGCGCCGAGAGCAGCTGCTCCAGGTGCAGGTAGTCGCCGTAGCTCATGTCGTGCGCGAAGTCGAGCTGCGCGCCGTGGGACGAGGGGGCACGGCCGGGGGTGTCGCTGGCCTGTGCTTCGGTGGGCGCCGCTGCGCCCGAGAACGGGCAGCCGCTCATTCGGACATCTCCTTGCGTGGCATCGCGGTGCGCGCCGGGCTCATGTCACGGCTCCGCGTTGGTGGAAGCGCGCTTCGCGCCATTCGCCGCTTTCCAGCACCTGGCGCAGGTGCTCCACCGCGTCCCAGACGTCGGCGTAGCGGGTGTACAGCGGCGTGACGCCGAAGCGCAGGATGTCGGGCAGGCGGTCGGCCGGGTCGCCGGCGCGGAAGTCCCCGACCACGCCGCGGGCGATCAGGGCCTGCACGATGGCGTAGGCGCCTTCGTCGCGTGACAGGCAGACCTGGCTGCCGCGCTGCGTGTCGTCGCGGGGGGAGACCAGCCCCAGGCCGTGGCCGGCGCAGCGTTCCTCGACCAGCGCGATGAAGAGCCGCGTCAGCGCCAGCGACTTGGCGCGGATGGCGGGCAGGCCGCCCAGCGGCTCGGCCGCCAGCAGGGTGTCGACGCCGCATTCCAGTGCGGCCAGTGCCAGCACCGGCGGGGTGCCGCACAAATAACGCGATATGCCCTCGGCCGGCGCATAGCCGGGTGTGAAGGCGAAAGGCGCGGCATGGCCGATCCACCCTGACAGCGGCTGCTTGAAGCGCGACACATGCTCGGGCCGCACCCAGGCGAAGGCCGGCGCGCCGGGGCCGCCGTTCAAGTACTTGTAGCCGCAGCCCACCGCGAAGTCGGCGCCGTCGCGGTTCAGGTCCACCGGCACGGCGCCAGCGGAGTGCGCCAGGTCCCACACCGCCAGCGCGCCGGCGGCATGGGCGGCGGCACTGAGTGCGGCCATGTCGTGCATGCGGCCGGTGCGGTAGTTCACGTGGGTGAGCATCAGCAGCGCGGTGTCTTCGCCCAGCGCGCCGGGGATCTCTTCCGGCGAAGCCACCAGCTTCAAGGTGCAGCCATGTTGGTCGGCCAGCGACTCGGCGATGTAGAGGTCGGTGGGGAAGTTGCTGCGCTCGCTGACGATCACCGTGCGGCCGGGGCGTTCTTCACGCTGCATGCGCAGCGCCGCGGCGAGCACCTTGTAGAGGTTGACCGAGGTGGAGTCCGCCGCCACCACCTCGCCCGGGCCGGCGCCGATCAGGCGGCCGATCTTGTCGCCCACGCGCTGCGGCTGCTGCATCCAGCCGGCGGTGTTCCAGCTGCCGATGAGGCCGCGGCCCCATTCATCGGTGATCACCTGCGCGACGCGGGTGGCGGTGGCGCGCGGCAGCACGCCCAGCGAGTTGCCGTCGAGGTAGATCAGGCCATCGGCCAGGTCGAACTGCGCGCGCAAGGGCGCCAGCGGGTCGTCGGCGTCGCGCTCCAGCGCGGCTTCTCGGGTCAGGTTCATCGGGACCTCGGTCTTCAGCGTTCAGAGTTCGCGCAGCACCGCGCGCACGGGCGAGGCGTCGGCGCTGATCAGCTTCAGGGGCAGGGCGATCAGTTCGTAGTCGCCCTCGGGCACCTCGTCCAGCACCAGGTTCTCCAGCACGCGCAGGTCGCGCCGGCGGATGACCTGGTGGCTGTCCAGCGTCTTGCTGTCCGCGGGGTCGATGCTGGCGGTGTCGATGCCGATGAGGCGCACGCCCAGGTCGGCCAGGCGTTCGACGGTGGTGGGGGCGTAAGCGGGCAGCTGCGCGTCCCAGCCGGTGGGCGCACGTTCGTAGGTGCGCACCAGCACGCGCGGCGGCAGGTCACGCAGCGCGTGCTCGATGTGCCGCCATTCGACCAGCGCGCCGCAGCCGATGGCGTGGATCACGCGGCATGGGCCGAGGTAGGGCGCCAGGTCCACCGCGCCGATCGGTGCCGCGTCGTTTGCGTAGTGCAGCGGCGCATCGGCATGGGCGCCGGTGTGCGGCGAGAGCGTCAAGGTGCTGACGTTGACCGGGCAGCCCGGACCCAGCGTGGCGGCCCAGCGCTGCTCGTACGGCGCATCGCCCGGAAACACCGGTGAACCGGGCCCGACGGGCGGCGAAATGTCCCACAAGCGCTTCATCGGCGCGATGATAGGCGCCGGCGATTTAATTGACAACTAAAGTATTTAAGTCTGATGCATCGGGTCCGCTCCGGCGGTCCGGAGGCTGCCTTGGGAGGTCACGAGGCGCCCGGGCCAGGGCGGCGCGCGGGCCCGTGGAGAGGCACCGGCTACATCGGCAGCGGCGGCAGGCCGTGCCATTTGCGCGCCTTGGCGCAGGCCTCGTCGCCGATGCCCTGCGGTGCGCGCAGGCCGAATTCGCGGCAGGGGCCGGGCCGCCATTCGTAGATGCCGCAATGGGCTCTCTCGCCCACCGTGCCCACCAGCGCGGCGCAGCGCGGGCGGGCGTGGTCGGTGCCGCGCATGCGGTGCAGGCCCGGCAGCAGCGGCACGGCCAGGCCGTCGGGCACGCAGCCGTTGTTGCTTTGCAGTTCCTCGCTTGCAAAATCGACGCGGAAGCTCGCGCAGCAGGCGCCGCAGCGGGTGCAGGGGTTGTCGTCCATGGGCAGTGGAATTGCAGGGGAGGGGGCCGTGGCCACACCAGCCGGGTACAGCGGAACGCCATTGTGGAAGAAGCTCGGCTTGAAGCCGGGCCTGCGGCTGTGCGTGCTCAACGCGCCCGCGGATTACGACGCATTGATCGCGGGCGCCCCGGATCCCATCGAGCACGCGGCGCGGCCCGGCGCTGAGGTGGGCATCGTGCACCTCTTCGTGGAGCGCCGCACGGAGTTGTCCAGACAACTGACGCACCTGCGCGAACAGCTGGCGCCGGATGCGGTGCTGTGGGTGTCGTGGCCAAAGAAGGCGTCGAAGGTGCCGACCGACATCACCGAGGACGTGATCCGCGAAGTGGCGCTGCCCCTCGGCTGGGTGGACGTGAAGGTGTGCGCGGTGGACGCGGTGTGGTCCGGGCTCAAGCTGGTGGTGCGCAAGGAACTGCGCTGAGCCGCGCCACTGGGCCGGGCGGCCAGTGCGCCGTGGGACGCCGCGGTTCCAACGAGCTGTCCAGGGCGCTGTTCGAGCGCGGTGCCGGCCGCGCTTGTCGGCGAGCTACTCCACCGGCGGGCTCGGCGCGCGCACCACGGTGACGGTGCAGTCGCACTCCGCCACCACCTCGGACGACACGCTGCCCAGGTAGCGCCGCAGCCCCGAGCTGCCGCGCGCACCCATCACGACGTGGTCGGCCTGGTTGCGTCGGGCGAATTCGATGATGGCCTGCGCCGGGTCGGGCGCTTCCAGCACGTGGAAGGTGAGCCGGCCGTCCGCGATCTGCAGCGACTGGCCCAGCGGCCTCGCCCAGTGCTTCAGCGCCACCAGCTGCTTCACGTGCTTGCTCTGGCCGGCGTCGTCCACCAGCTCGTCCATGCCGATGCGCGCGGTCTTCATCACGCTGACGCAGGCCAGGCGCGCGCCGGGCTCGGCCTGCACGATGCGGCGCACCGATTCGCGCAGGCGTTCCAGCAGCTCGTCGCCGCCGCTTTCCACGTCCACCGCGGCCAGCACGATGGGGCTGCGGTCGACCTGTTCGCTGGCCTTGGCGCGCGGCTCGCCGGGCTCGGCGCCCAGCGCGAAGAACCAGCGCTTGAAGGTCTTGATGGCGCCGCTGCGCTGCAGCTTGTGCGCGCGCTTCGTCAGCACCACCTGCGAAGGTTCCTGCAGGTCCAGCGCCAGCTGCGCGGCGCTCTGGTGGCGGCGTTCGGGCTTCACCTCCAGGCAGCGCAGGATCAGCTCCTGCAGCCAGGGCGGGCAATCGGCCCGCAGCGCGCGCGGCGGCACCGGGTCCAGCCACAGGCGGCGGCGCAGGCCGCGCACGCTCTCGGGCGAGCCGAAGGGGCGCTCGCCGGTGGTGAAGTGGTACAGCATCACGCCCAGCGCGAAGAGGTCCGAGCGCGGGTCGTTGCGCACGAACTGCACCTGCTCGGGCGACATGTAGGGCCCGGTGCCCATCGGCAGCATGAACTCCTCGTCCAGCAGGTCGGGCAGGTGGTCGTGGCGCGAGAGGCCGAAGTCCACCAGCACCGCGGTGCCGTCGGGCCGGAACATGATGTTGCTGGGCTTCACGTCCAGGTGCACCAGGTGCTGGCGGTGCAGGTCGTGCAGCGCGGTGGCCACGCGCGAGCCGATCTCGATCACCTCGTCCAGCGGCAACGGCGCGGCGTCGAGCCGCGGCTTCAAGGACGCGCCCTCGATGCGCTCCATCACGATGTAGGGCTGGCGCGTGAAGTCCCCCTTGGCGATGAACTTCGGCACGTGCGGGCCGGCGAGCGTCGGCATGATCATCTGCTCGACCTCGAAGCCGACGATGGTGGCCGGGTCCTCGCCGCCCTTGATGCGCGGCACCTTCATCACCAGCTGCAGGCGCGAGTCGCCGGCGTGGTTGACTTCGCTGACGCGCCAGATGTGCGCCATGCCGCCGGTGTGCAGCTTCTCTTCCAGCCGGAAGCGGTCGATGACCTGGCCCGGCAGCAGCAGCGTGGGGCCGGCCGCGCCGCTGCGCGCGGCAAAGCCCAGCGTCGCCGGCTCGCTCTCGCTATCAGACATTGTCAGTGGCCATCTTCCAGCCGCGCGGCCAGGCGCTGCGGCATGCCGGCGGCCAGGATCTTGGCGCCGGCGGTCTCATGGTCGTAGGGCACGCGGTGGTAGGTCAGGGTGCCGGCCGCGTCGTCCAGCATCGCGTAGCACGCGGCGGGATTGCCGTCGCGCGGCTGGCCGGCCGAGCCGGGAATCACCAGCCACTGCCGGTGCGGCGGCACGGGAATGGCCACGCCGGGCGTGGGCGTGAAGTCGCCGCATTTGCCGGTGGGTGACACGTTGTAGAGCTTGGGTTCGTGCATGTGGCCGCAGAAGGTGTAGCGGCAGTCGGTGGCGTGCAGGCTGCGCACCGCTTCCATGCGGCCGGTGATGTACTCCCAGCCCTCGGGCGACCACGCGTTGGCGTGCACGTAGAGCCGGTCGCCGTCCTGCGCGGTGAGCGGCAGCGAGGCCAGGAAATCGATCTGCGAAGGCGACAGCTGCGCCCGCGTCCATTCGATGACCTGGCGCGGCTCTGGCCGCATCGACGGCGTGGGGCCGTTGACGACCGCGAGGTCGTGGTTGCCCTGCACCGCCAGCGCGCCGTTGCGCACGAATTCCTGCACGCGGTCCACGACCCAGCCGGGGTCCGCGCCGTAGCCCACGTAGTCGCCCAGCAGCACCCAGGCCTGAGCGCCGTGGGTGCGCGCGTGCTCGATCACCGCTTCCACTGCTTCACGGTTGGCATGCAAGTCCGACAGCAGCGCGGTTTTCATGGGCTTCGCGTTCAGCCGATGCGGCCGAGGAGAAGGTACTCCATCAGCGCCTTCTGCACGTGCATGCGGTTCTCGGCTTCGTCCCACACCACGGACTGCGGACCGTCGATCACTTCGGCCGTTACTTCCTCGCCGCGGTGGGCGGGCAGGCAGTGCATGAACAGGGCTTGCGGCCGCGCCAGCGACATCATCTGCGCATCGACGCACCAGTCGGCGAAGGCCTTCACGCGCGCCTCGTTCTCCGCCTCGTAGCCCATGCTGGTCCAGACGTCGGTGGTGACGAGATCCGCGCCCTCGCAGGCGGCGAAGGGGCTCTTGAAGACCTTCAGGCAACCGGTGTTGGCGACGCCTGCGACCGCCGGGTCCACCTCGAAGCCGCTGGGCGTGCTGACGTGCAGCGTGAAGCCCAGGATGTCCGCCGCCTGCAGCCAGGTGTTGGCCATGTTGTTGCCGTCGCCCACCCAGGCCACCACCTTGCCGCGGATGTCGCCGCGGTGCTCGATGAAGGTGAAGATGTCGGCCAGGATCTGGCAGGGGTGGAATTCGTTCGTCAGGCCGTTGATGACCGGCACGCGCGAGTGCGCCGCGAAGCGCTCGATCTTGGTCTGCTCGAAGGTGCGGATCATCAC
>CBIHPZ010000238.1:0-6101 GCA_966211865.1 uncultured Aquabacterium sp. | reverse complement strand
GATGGCCTGCAGCGCATGCTCCAGGTTGGCCACGGTGCGGTCCACGTGCTGCAGCTTCTCCAGCCCGAACAGGCCGACGCGGAAGGTCTTGAAGTCGGCCGGCTCGTCGCACTGCAGCGGCACGCCGGCGGCGGTCTGCAGGCCCTGGGCGATGAAGGCCTTGGCGGTGTGCAGGCCGTCGTCGTCGGTGTAGCTCACCACCACGCCCGGCGCCTCGAAGCCGTCGGCCGCCACGCTGGGCAGGCCGTGCGACTTCATCAGCGCGCGCACGCGGCGGCCCAGGGTCCATTGCGCGGCGCGCAGCGCCTCGAAGCCCAACGCGCGGGTCTGCAGCATGGCGTCGCGGGTGCGGGCCAGCGCGTCGGTGGGCATCGTCGCGTGATAAGCGAAGCCGCCGCCTTCGTAGGCTTCCATCATCTGCAGCCACTTCTTCAGGTCGGCCGCGAAGCTGCTGCTGGTGGTGCCGTCGATGGCGGCGCGGGCGCGCTCGCCCAGCATCACGAAGGCGCAGCAGGGCGAGCCGCTCCAGCCCTTTTGCGGCGCGCTGACCAGCACGTCCACGCCGGTGGCCGCCATGTCCACCCACAGCGCACCGGAGGCGATGCAGTCCAGCACGAAGAGGCCGCCGACCTCATGCACCGCGTCGGCCACGGCCTTCAGGTAGGCGTCGGGCAGCACGATGCCGGAAGCAGTCTCCACGTGCGGCGCAAACACCACCTGTGGCCGCTGCGCGCGGATGGCGGCCAGCACCTCGTCCAGCGGCGCGGGCGCGAAGGCGGCCTGGCGGCCCGCGGCCACCGGGCGCGCCTTCAGCACCTGCTGGCTCTTGGCGATGCGGCCCATGTCCAGGATCTGCGACCAGCGGAAACTGAACCAGCCGTTGCGCAGCACCAACACGTCGCGGTCGGTCGCGAACTGGCGCGCCACCGCTTCCATGCCGAAGGTGCCGCTGCCCGGCACCACGATCGCGGCCTTCGCGTGGTAGGCGTCCTTCAGCACGCCGGAGATGTCGCGCATCACCTGCTGGAAGCGCCTGGACATGTGGTTCAAGGCGCGGTCGGTGTAGACGACGGAGTACTCGAGCAGGCCGTCGGGATCGACGTCGGGCAGCAGGCCGGGCATGGGGGTCTCCTGGAGGGGTTTTGCGGCGAGCCTAACACCCGCATCCATGGGCCTGCGGCCGCCTCGGACACCATGCCGTGGGCCTGTCAGCCGGCGCCGCGCGGCCGTGCCGCAGCGCTTTCCGGCCTTTTCAAACCCGGCATGCGGCTTCTATGCTCGGGCCTTCCACCGCGTTGGGAACCCGCCATGGCCGCCCGTTCGATCGCCTCGCTGTCGTTGAGCTTCGGTCTCGTGAACATCCCGGTGAAGCTGTATTCGGCCACGGAAAGCTCGGGCACCGTGCGCTTCAACCTGCTGGCCCAGGACGGCTCGCGGCTGAAGCAGCAGTACGTGTCCGAGAAGACCGGCAAGGTGGTCGAGCGGTCCGAGATGGTCAAGGGCTACGAGTTCGAGAAAGACCATTTCGTGCTGTTCACGCCCGAGGAACTGAAGGCGCTGGACGAGGCGGCCAGCCACGTGATCGACATCGTGGCCTTCGTGCCCGAGAAGTCGGTGGACCCGATCTACTACGACAAGGCCTATTTCCTGGCGCCCGACAAGCGCGGCGGCAAGCCCTATGCCCTGCTGGCTGCTGCCATGCGCGAAAGCGGCCGCTGCGCGCTGGCGCGCTGGAGCTGGAAGGCCAAGCAGTACGTGGTGCAGATCCGCGCCGCGGAAGACGGCCTGGTGTTGCAGCAATTGCTGTACGCCGACGAGGTGCGCTCGATGAAGGACTTGGGGATAGAACATGCCGAGGTCTCCAAGGCCGAACTGGCGCTGGCCATGCAGCTGATCGACCAGATCACCCAGGACGAGTACGACCCGACGCAGTTCAAGGACGAGGAAAAGGCGCGCGTGCTCGAGGCCATCGACCAGAAGATCGCCGGCCAGCAGGTGGTGGCCTCGGCGCGCGACGAGCAGCCTGCCGCCGGCGCGCAGGTGATCGACCTGATGGAAGCGCTGCGCGCCAGCCTGGGGCCGCGTGGCGCCAAGGGTGCCGCCAAGGGCGCGCCGGCCGCCGAGGCCCCGGCGAAGAAAACGGCCGCCAAGGCCGCCGCCCCGGCCGAAGCGGAACCGGCGCTGCCGGTGCGCAAGGCCGCGCGCCGCGCCGCGCCGGTGGCTGAACCGGTTGCCGCGCCTGCGCCGCGCGCCCGCGCCCGCAAGTGACCGCCCGGTTGTCCGCCACGGTGACCGCGCCGGCACACGACCCCGCGCCGTACAGCCTGCGCGCGGTCGAGGAGCTGCTCGGCTTCAAGCGCGGCGTGGTGGCGCGCTTCATCGCCGCCGGCTATGTCACGCCGCAGCGCGGGCCGCGCAATGCCTACCGCTTCAGCTTCCAGGACGTGGTGCTGCTGCGCACCGCGCAGGCCCTGGTGGCGGCGCAGGTGCCGCGGCGGCGCCTGCTGGCCTCGCTGCGCGCGCTGCGCAGCCGCCTGCCGCAGGAACTGCCGCTGTCCGGCCTGCGCATCCAGGCCGTGGGCAGCGACGTGGTGGTGACCGACGGCGGTTCGCGCTGGCGCGCCGACTCCGGCCAGCAGCTGCTGGATTTCGAACTGCGCCAAGGGGACGGCGGCCACGTGGTGCTGCTGCACCACCGCGGGCCCGCGCATGCGGCGCCCAGCGACGATGCGCCCGCCTGGCATGCCCGCGCCGAGGCGCTGGAAGCGCAGAACCCGGCCGGCGCCGAAGCCGCCTACCGCGCCGCGCTGGCACGCGACCCGGGCCACGTGGCCAGCCTGGTGAACCTGGGCGCCCTGCTGTGCGACACCGGCCGCTGCGCCGAGGCGGAGAGCCTGCTGGAAGAAGGCCACCGCCGCGCCCCGGGCGACGCAGCCATCCTCTTCAACCTGGCCATCGCGCTCGAAGACCTCGGCCGCCCGGCCGAGGCCTTAAGGCGTTATGCGCAATGCCTGGCGATCGACCGCGGTTTCGCCGATGCGCATTTCAACGCGGCGCGCCTGCATGAACAGCTGGGCCACGCGCGCGAGGCGATCCGCCACTTCAACGCCTACCGGCGCCTGATGCCGCCCGGCCCGGCGACCGAGGATGCGGGCCAGCCCGGGGGCTCCGGCGGAACGGGCGAGTAGAAGAGCGGCCCGGGACGGGCCGGCAAGGGTCAGCATGGGCCGCAAGGCCCGGCAAAGCCAGGAAGAACCAGGAATAGCCAGGAAAGGCGCCCACGACCACGGAATGGCCGGGGACTGCCCCGATCGCGGCTCAGTTCGCCGGCGTGCCGTCGCCGTGGCGCAGCAGCAGCTCTTCCATCTTCGCGAGGAAGCCCTCGATGTCCAGCGGCTTGGTCCAGTAGCCGTCGGCGCCGGCGTCGAAGGCGGCGCGCATCTGGTGCGGCAGCGCGTCGGCCGACAGCACGAAGATGCGCAGGTCGGCCGTGGCCGGGTTGCGGCGGATGGGGCGCAGCACGTCCAGGCCGTTGCCGTCGGCCAGCCGCATGTCCAGCAGCGTGACCGCGGGCCGCAGCGTGGCCATCGTCTCCAGCGCGCTGCGCACGCTGCCGGCGTGCAGCACCTGCACCTTGGGCCAGCGGGCCAGCGCCTCTTCCACGAGGAAGAAGTCGACGTCGTGGTCCTCGATGCACAGCACGGTGCCTTCGGGCTCTTCGGCGGGCGCCCGGCCGTCGTGCCGGCGCACCGCGGGCGGTGGCGCCGGCTGCAGCGGAATGCGCACCCGCGTGCCCGCGCCCAGCACGCTCTGCACCGTCACGCCATGGCCCAGCGCGGCCTGCAGGGCCGCGGCATCGGCGTCGCTCATGCCCACGCCGGTGTCGGCCACCGTCAGCACGGCGGCAGCGTCGTGACCGGAGATGCCGAACCACACCAGCCCGCCGACCACGTTGTGGTCGATCGCGTTGTCCAGCACCCGGCGCAGCAGCGGACTCAGCGCCTGCGCGTCGCCCACCGGGCGATCGAAGTCGGCCGCGCGCAGGTCGGACTGCACCGTCACGATGCGCAGCGCGGCCTGCAGTTCCAGCGCCGGCAGCGTGTCCGCCAGCAGCGCGCCCAGGCGCACGGGCTGGTCCGGCGCCAGGCCGGCGGCCAGCAGGGCCGCCGCGGCGCCCGGCACGGGCTGGCCGCGCCGGGCACTGGCGCTGCTCGAGACAAGTTCCACGGACGCTCCCTGACCATCGTTCGGTGCGGCCGATTCTTCGGTGCGCGCGCCGGTGGCGCTGTCGGAGTTGTTTGATTTGCGCGGTGGGGCATCTCCGGCGGCATACTGGGCGGCACCCCGCCCGCCGCCCCTCTTTCCGCCCCATGAGCCGCGTCTTCATCGTCGACGACCACGCCATCATCCGCGAGGGTCTGCGCGTGCTGCTGGAAAGCGAAGGCCATGTGGTGGTCGGCGAGGCCGATGCGCCCACGCCCGCCGTCGCCGGCATCGGCGACACCCGGCCGGACGTGGTGCTGCTGGACCTGAACCTGGGCGAACGCTCGGGCTTCGAGCTGCTGGGCGAACTGGCGCGGCGCCGCAACGACGTGGCGGTGATCATGCTGAGCATGTCCACCCAGCCGCGCCACGTGGCCGAGGCGCTGCGCCTGGGCGCGCGGGGCTATGTGCTGAAAGGCTCGGCCAGCACCGAGCTGCTGGCGGCCATCGAGGCCGTCACCGCCGGCCGCCGCTACCTGGGCAAGGACGAGTCCGACCTGGCGGTGCGCGGCCTGGCCGAGCCGGCCGACGGCCAGGCGTCCGACCTGTCGCCGCGCGAGCGCCAGATCCTGGTGATGGTGTGCCGCGGCGCCACCAGCGCCGCCATCGCGGAGGTGCTGCACCTCTCGCCCAAGACGGTGGAAACCTACCGCAGCCGGCTGATGACCAAGCTGGGCCTGTCGGACGTGCCGGCGCTGGTGCGCTGGGCCATCCGCGAAGGGATGATCGACCTGTCCGAGCGCTGAGCACGCTCAGCGCCCGGTCCCGCGACTCAGGGTGCCGGCGGAATCGTCAGCCCGCGCGCCACGGCCGGCCGGTCGATGAAGGCGTTGAGCACGCGCGCGACGTTCTGGAACTGGTCGAACCCGACCAGGTCGCCTGCGCCGTAGAAGCCGACCAGGTTGCGCACCCAGGGGAAGGTGGCGATGTCGGCGATGGTGTAGTCGTCGCCCATGATCCAGTCGCGCCCGGCCAGGCGCTGGTCCAGCACGCGCAGCAGGCGCTTCGATTCCTCGACGTAGCGGTCGCGCGGGCGCTTGTCCTCGAAGTCCTTGCCGGCGAACTTGTGGAAGAAGCCGACCTGGCCGAACATCGGCCCGACCCCGCCCATCTGCCACATCACCCACTGCAGGGTTTCATAACGCGCAGAGGGAGCGGCAGGGATCAGGCGGCCGGTCTTCTCGGCCAGGTAGACGAGGATGGCGCCCGACTCGAACAGCGCCAGCGGCTCGCCGCCGGGGCCATCGGGGTCGAGGATGGCCGGGATCTTGTTGTTCGGGTTGAGCGACAGGAACTCCGGCGAGAGCTGCTCGTTGCGATCGAAGGCGACGCGGTGCACCTCGTACGGCAGCCCCAGCTCTTCCAGCGCGATGGACACCTTGACGCCGTTGGGCGTGGGCAGCGAATACAGCTGCAGGCGGTCAGGATGGGCGGCGGGCCATTTGCGCGTGATGGCGAAGCGGGTCAGGTCGGGCATGGGCTGCGATTCTGGTGGCCATGCAATGACCCTGCTGCCACGCGGTTGTGCGCCGCCTTCAGCGGTAGAAGGCCTCCACCGTGCCCTTCAGCTTGATCAGCAGCGGCCGGCCCTTGCGGTCCACGGTCTTGCCCGCGGGCACCTTGATCCAGCCTTCGCTGATGCAGTATTCCTCCACGTCGAAGCGGTCCTGGCCGTTGAAGCGGATGCCGATGTCGTGCTCGAAGGCGGCGGCCACGTGGTGCGGGCTGCGCGGGTCGGCCGACAGGTGGTCGGGCAGCGGGGGCGGGGTCTGGGCGTCGGTCATCGGGGCTCCGGCGGTGTTTTCGAAAGCCGGCGATTCTCCCCGATCACGGCGCCG